>NZ_JAOBZT010000001.1:0-125659 GCF_029839005.1 Stenotrophomonas sp. GD03958
CCCCTGTCGGGGCAGCACCTCAACAGAGGGGCTTGGTCCTCCAGATGCATCACGGGAGATCCGCGCGGTGCGTGGATGCTGTTCCTGCTGGCAGGCTCATCCACGCATGGCGTGGATCTACCCGGGATATCCGTGCGTACGCTGCGGGTTAACATGTACGCATCACCTGCTGGAGCTTTTCCCGATGACCGCTGAAATCCTCGTCCCCGTTTCCTTCGGCGAGCTGCTGGACAAGATCTCGATCCTGCAGATCAAGTCCGAGCGCATCAGCGACGAGGGCAAGCTGGCCAATGTGCGCAAGGAGCTGTCGGCGCTGGAGCAGACCTGGATGGCACACCCGGCCGCGGTGAAGGACATCGCCAGGCTGCGTGCCGAGCTGAAGGCGGTCAACGAGCAGCTGTGGGACATCGAGGACGACATCCGCCTGAAGGAGAAGGTGCAGGCGTTCGACCAGGGCTTCATCGACCTGGCGCGCAGTGTCTACCTGCGCAACGACGAGCGCGCGCGCATCAAGAAGGCGATCAACCTGGCGCTGGGCTCGGCGTACGTGGAAGAGAAGTCCTACCAGGATTACGCGCAGCGCACGTAAACCCGGGCAGGCTGCCGATCACCCCAGGTGGTCGGCGACGTAGCGTTCGAACGCAGCGATACCGTCTTCCACGGTGATCAGTTCCATCACATCGTCGAATTCGATCTTGGTGCCCCACTTCAGGTCCGCCGCCTGCTTGGCCAGGTACTTGCGCGCGGCATCATCGTAGCGGTCCACGCAGTAGCGGCGGTCCGAGTACGGGCCACTGCGGTCCGGATTGCTGGCTGCATGCAGGCCCAGCACTTTGGCGCCCATCGCGTTGGCGATGTGCATCGGGCCCGAGTCCGGGGTCATCACCAGATTGGCGCGGGCCAGCAGGGCAGGCAGCTGCTTCAACGTGTCCTTGCCGACCAGGTCCAGTGCCGGCGTCTGCAGCTGCGCCTGGATCGCATCGGCCATGTGGCGCTCCAGTTCGCTGCGGCCACCGCACAGCACCACCCGCCAACCGCGCTGTGCGGCGTGGTTGGCCACCGCTGCATAGCGGTCCGCATACCAGTTGCGCCGCACGTGGCTGGAGCAGGGCGAGATCATCAGCACCGGGCGGCCATCGTCCTGCCACTGCGCGGCGGCCCACTCGAAGGCGGAGGGCGGCACGGCCAGATCCCAGCTGACTTCGGTCTGGCGCAGGCCCAGCGGTTCGCAGAAGCTGCCGATGGCATCCAGTACATGGATGCCGGGGCGGTCAGGAATGCGCTCGTTGATGAAGAGCCCGTGCAGGTCCTTGGAGCGGCTGCGGTCGTAGCCGATGCGGCGCTCGGCCGGAATGAAGGCTGACAGCAGGTTGGCGCGGAATGCGACCTGCATCTGCAGAAGCGCCTCGAAGCGCCCCGGTGGCAGTTGCCTGCGCAGTTCCTTGACCCCAGCCATGCCGCTCTTCTTGTCGTAGGCATGGAAGGTGACACCGGGCAGGCCGTCAAGCAGCTTGTGGCCAACCTTGTCGATGATCCAGTGGATCGGCGTGTCCGGGCGCGCAGCCTGCAGGGTGCGCACCAGGGGCACCACGTGGGTGACGTCGCCGAGTGCGGACAGGCGCAGGAGGCACAAGGAGGAGGACGCTGATGCCATGTGTTGTTAGACTCAATGAAATGGTCGCATTCGACGCCAATGAAGCGCTGACGCCATGCCGCGAGGGTCGCGGCATCGGGGCCATTCTGTTCGACCGCGAGCGGCTGCGGCAAGCCGACATCGGCCTGTTCTCGCCCCAGCACTGGGGCAGCAGGGCCCGACCGGTGGGCGAGGGCGGCCGCGGCAGCGCCTGGTTCGTCGATGCGCCGTTCGGGGCCAGCGTGCTGCGGCACTACCTGCGGGGCGGCCTGGCCGCGAAGCTCAGCCACGACCAGTACCTGTGGCGCGGTTCGGACCGGACCCGCAGCTTCGCCGAATTCCGGCTGATGCGCGCGCTGCGCGAGAAGAAGCTGCCGGTGCCACGGCCGATCGCCGCGTTCTACATGCGCGAGGGCCTGCGCTACCGGGCCGCGATCCTGATGGAGCGGATCGAGGGCGTGCGCTCGCTGGCCGACCGCGCCCTGGTCGCCGGCCGGGGCGCGCCCTGGGAGGAGACGGGGCGGCTGATCGCCCGCTTCCATCGTGCCGGCCTGGACCATGCCGACCTCAACGCGCACAACATCCTGTTCGATGGCAACGGCCATGGCTGGCTGATCGACTTCGACCGTGGGGTGATCCGCATTCCGGCCACCGCCTGGCGCGAACGCAACCTCAAGCGCCTGCTGCGCTCGCTGATCAAGTTGCGCGGCGAGCGCAGCGTGGAAGATGTGCAGAAGGACTACGCGCGGCTGCGCCGTGCCTATGACATGGCCTGGAACCGGGGCACCTGATGGATTGGTCGTTGCGTTTCCTCGGCGTCGGCAATGCGTCGGCGGTCGAGCTGGGGTCGCCGATGTCGGTGATCGAGCGGGATGGGCGTCCGTGGCTGACCATTGATTGTGGTGGTGAAGGGCTGACCGCATTCAAGGCGCACTACGGCCACATGCCGCAGGCGTTGTTCGTGACCCATGTGCACCTTGACCACGTGGCCGGCTTCGAACGGCTGTTCGTGGACACCTTCTTCAATGCGCAGCAGCGCGGCAAGGTGCGCCTGTATGTGCCGGCCACGGTGGTGCCGCTGCTGCACCAGCGCATCGGTGACTATCCGAACGTGCTGGCCGAGGGCGGTGCGAACTTCTGGGATGCCTTCCAGCTGATCGTGGTGGGCGATGCGTTCTGGCACGAGGGAGTGCGCCTGGAGGTGTTCCCAGTGCGCCACCACTGGCCGGAGACGGCCTATGGCCTGCGCCTGCAGGGCGCGCTGACCTGGAGCGGCGATACCCGGCCGATTCCGGAGATGCTGGCCCGCTTCGCCAATGACAACGAGCTGATCGCCCACGACTGCGGCCTGCACGGCAATCCGTCGCACACCGGCGTGGACGATCTGGAGCGTGAGTACAGCGCCGAGCTGCGGGCGCGGATGATGCTCTACCACTATGCCAGCGTGGCCGATGGCCAGGCGCTGGCGGCGCGGGGGCACCGTGTTGCGCAGCCGGGGCAGTGCGTGCCCCTGGCCAGCCCGACCGCGCCGCACGTACTGGCGCAGGATCCGGCGTGATCGACGTGGGCCAGCCTGCGGACGCAGCGTTGGCCGCCGAACTGGAGGCGCTGGAACGCGCGCTGCATGCGCCGCAGGTGCGGGGTGACCGCCAGGCCCTTTCGGCCCTGCTGGACGAGGATTTCAGCGAGATCGGCAGTTCCGGACAATGCTACGGTCGTGATGCCGCGTTGCTGGAGATCCCGTTGGAGCGCGCGCAGGTGCTGATTGAATCGGAACAGTACGCCGTGTGGTTGCTGGCCTAGGGCCTGGCCCAGGTGCGCTACCGCAGCCGCCATCACGTCGATGGCCAGGCGCAACGCTGGGTGCTGCGCAGTTCGCTGTGGCGTCGGCATGCGCAGGGGTGGCGTGTGGTGTTCCATCAGGGAACGCCGCAGGCGCGGTAGCGGTGGGCCATGCCCGGCGAGGGGCGCCAATCAAGATTGGCGGCTACCAGGGCCGTGGGGCGCCCGAAAAGGCGATGGCCCCGCCGGCTGACCTCGGCGCCCGCGTCGATCGATACCGTTGCTGCCTTCCGGCCCTGGCGGGATTTTCGACCTAGCGTCGCGAGGGGCCGACGGGGCCACCATAGAGACGTTGGCCGCCCAAGGGGCGACCGGTGTTCACCGATCAGGGGAAGCAGCGCGCGACGCGCCGGAGACCACAGCCGGACTGCGCATCGGCTGACCGATGGCAGACGGCAACTATAGCGCAGGCAGGTACATCGACGCCAGCTTCGTGCACTGAATCGGCTGTAACCCGCGTCTGCTGGCAAGGGCCCGGCGCGACCGGCGTTGCTACAATGCCGGCCAGGAGGAACGGCCTCCCCCACATCGGGAACCACTGACCAGGACGGCCTGGCCCTACCAAGAGGAGGGCTGTCATGGCCTGGATCTATCTGTTGTTCGCCGGCCTGCTGGAAATCGTCTGGGCCGTGTCCATGAAGCAGTCCGAAGGCTTCACCAGGCTCACCCCCACCGTGGTCACGATCATCGGCATGATCGCCAGCTTCTGGCTGCTTGCAGTGGCCATGCGCAGCCTGCCGCTGGGCACTGCCTACACAATCTGGACCGGCATCGGCGCGGTCGGTGCATTCGTGGTCGGCATCGTGTTCCTCGGCGAGCAGGTCAGCCCGATGCGGATCGGTGCAGCGGTGCTGATCGTTTCCGGCCTGGTGCTGATGAAACTCTCGAGCAGCTGAATGATTTACTTAAGGCGGGGAAAGGAATCTCCGCTTTCGGCAGGTATATGCATTTTCGGCAAGACCATTTTGTCCGCCCGTTTTATTTGACGTACGTCATGAAAATAACGAGCGTGATTCACATGCCGCTGGCACCGACGGTCGCACAGTGCCGCCATTCGTCGGGCGAAACCGGGGAGTTTTCGCCTTGAGGGACACGCTGTCGTACCTGTCACCGGGTGCGATCGCGTGAAGATGTGAAGATTTTCAGGAGTTAATGCCCTCGAACCTTGTTCCCGCATCGGGAGCCGGGGTGGGCCGCATTGTCTCCAAAAAACCTGCCAGCTGTGCCATCCGGTCTTTTCATGGAGATTTACCGATGAACCGCATTTACCGTCTGGTTTTCAATCGTGCCCTTGGGGTAATGCAGGTTGCTTCGGAGATCGCCCGCAATCCCGGCGGAAGCGCGGCCAGCGCAGGGCGGGTGCCGCGATTGCGGGCGCACCAGCTGGCGGCGGCTTTGGCCGCCACACTGGCCAGCGGACCGGCATTCGCAGCGTGCACGGGCACCACAACCGTAAACTGCGACAGCACCACCAACATCAACAACTACTCCAACGCGACCAACGGCCTCACGCTGAACATCGACGCGGGTGCATTGCTGCGTACGCCGCCGATCGTAGGCGGCGGCAACGCAGCAACGCTGACCGGCGACAACGTGACGGTCAACAACAATGGCACGATCGATCCGAGCTCGATCATCCTCGCCTCGCCCGGCCTGGTCATCGGCAATGCTTCTGCCAACAACAGCGCGATCGTCGTCAACAACAATGCCAGCGGACAGATCAAGGGTGTCGTCAACATCGCAACGCTGCTGGGCTTCGGTGGACAGGCGCTGGTGGCACAGAATGTCAACGGCACCACCACCATCAACAACGCCGGCCTGATCAGCACGTCGTTGATCGGCGCAGGCAGCGTTTCCGACGCGACTACCGTGGTGACGTACGGTGGTGCGGCAGCCAATGTGACCAACACCGGCACCATCGACGGGCGTGTCGGCCTAGGCGCTTCTGGCGGTAATACGTTCCTCAATGCGGGGGCGGTCAGTGGCAGCGTTCACCTGGGTGATTCAACCGGCGGCAACACCTTCACCGCAGTGTCGGGTTCCAGCGTTGTGAGCGGCGGCGGCGGCGCTCTTGCCGGCGTGATTACCGGTGTTACCGGGGTGAAGGTTGCGGCTGCGGGATCGGTCGACGCCGGTACCGGCAGTGGTGCGGCCAACAACACGCTGGTGTTGCAGAACGTCGTCAGCGGTCCGGGGGCCGGCACCGGCGGAGCGGTGACCACACTGGGCTGGAACCAGTACCTCAATTTCCAGAAACTCACCGTCAACAGCGGCACCTGGAACCTGCAGGGTGCGTGGGCGGTTGCAGGCGCGACCACGCTCAATGATGGCCTGGTCAATTTCAACAATGCCGGTTCCTTCGGCACAGGGCTGTTCACCGCCAACGGCGGTGCCATCGCATCCTCCACGGCCGGTCTGAATCTGGCCAACGCTTTCAGCCTCGGCGGCAATCTATCCCTGGCCGGGACCAATGCGTTCGGCTTGAATGGCGTGCTTTCAGGTGCTGGCGGACTGACGGTCAACAACACCGGCATCGTTACTCTCGGCGGCGCAAACCTGTTCTCCGGTGGCGTCAACCTCAATGCCGGCGGCCTGCTGCTGGGCAATGCCGGTGCACTCGGCAGCGGCAATCTGACCATAGGTGGCAGCGCCTCGCTGGACACGACGGCGGGCTTCAACCTGGGCAACAACCTGGTGGTCAATGGCGGGGGCTCGCTGAACCTGCTGGGCAGCAATGCGCTGTCATTGAGTGGCTCGATTTCCGGTGCCGGCAACGTGACCAAGAACGGTGCGGGCACGCTGACCCTGAACGGTGCCAATTTGCTGAGCGGCAGCTTCAACCTGGCCGGGGGCGCGTTGGCCTTGGGCGCGGGCGGTAGCCTGTCGCCCACCGGCGCGATCACGCTGGGCGTCGGCACCAGCCTGGATCTTTCGGCGGCCGCCAACCAGACCATCGGTTCGCTGGCGGGCCTCGGCGGTTCGGTCAACCTGGGCAGCCACACGCTCACCCTCGCGGGGCTGGGCGATACCAGCTACAGCGGCACGTTCGCCGCAGGCACGGGTGGCCTGGTCAAGCTGGGCACCGGCGTGCAGACCTTGTCGGGCGTGAACAACCTCAGTGGCGGCGTGGCACTCAACGGCGGCGGCCTGCTGCTGGGCAATGCTGCTGCGCTGGGCAGCGGTGCGCTCAGTGTCGGCGGCGACGTGACGCTCGATGGAACCACGGGGGCGCTTGCACTGGGCAACGCGGTCAACCTCGGTTCGGGTGCCAGCCTCAATCTGCTCGGCAACCAGGCGTTGACGTTCAACGGCGTGATCGGTGGCACCGGCAGCCTGGTCAAGAGCGGTGCGACCACGCTGACGCTCAACGGTGCAAATACCTTTGGTGGTGGGCTGGCGCTCAATGCCGGTGGCTTGGTCCTGGGCAATGCCGGCGCGCTCGGAACCGGCGCGCTGAATGTCGGCGGTCCGACAACGCTCGATGCCAGCGCGGCGCTGAGCGTGAGCAACGGCATCAACCTCGGCGCAGGTGGCCTGCTGAATGTACTGGGCAGCAATGCATTGACGCTGGGCGGCGCCATCGGTGGCACCGGCAGCCTGGTCAAGAACGGTGCGGCCACGCTTACGCTGGGTGGCGCAAATACCTTCATCGGCGGCCTGGCGATCAATGCCGGCAAGGTTGCGGTGGGCAGCGGCGGAAGCCTGGCCGCCGGCGGTGCGGTCAGCCTGACCGGCGTTGGCGCGGACCTGGACATCTCGCTCGGCGGCAACCAGACCATCGGCGCGCTGTCCGGTATTGCCGGCAGCACGGTGACGCTGGGCAGCAGCACGCTCACCTTCGGTGATGCCACCAACCAGACCTTCGCCGGCGTGATCGGCGGCACCGGTGGGCTGATCAAGCAGGGTACCGGCGTGCAGACGCTGACCGGTGCCAATACCTTCAGCGGTGGGGTGAATCTTGCGGCCGGTGGGCTGGTGCTGGGCAACGCCGGTGCGCTGGGAAGCGGCGCGCTGACAGTCAGTGGCAACGGGTCGCTGGATGCCACGGCAGCGTTGAACCTGGGCAGTGCGATCAACCTCGGCGCGGCCCTGACCCTGCCGGGTAGCCAGAACCTGGCCCTGGCCGGCAACATCACGGGCACCGGCAGCCTGGTCAAGAACGGCGCCTCGACACTGACCTTGAACGGAACCAACACCTTCAGCGGTGGACTGAACGCAAACGCGGGCAGCCTGCTGCTGGGCAACAGCGGCGCGCTCGGTACGGGGACACTGGGCATCGGTGGCAACGTCTCGCTCGACGGCAGTGCGCCGCTGAACCTGAGCAACAACGTGGCACTGGGTGCAGGCGCCGCGTTGTCGCTGCCGGGTTCGCAGGCGATCACGCTGGGTGGGGTGGTGTCCGGTGCGGGCAGGCTGGTGAAGAACGGTGCCACCACCTTGACCCTCAATGGCGCCAACAGCTTCGGTGGGGGGCTGACCGTCAACGGCGGCGGCCTGCTGCTGGGCAATGCCGGCGCGCTGGGCAACGGTGCATTGTCGGTGGGGGCCGATACCACGCTGGACAGTTCGGTGGCCCTGAATCTCGCCAACGACGTCAACCTCGGTGCAGGCGCGGTGCTGGATCTGCTGGGCAGCCAGGACGTGTCGCTGGGCGGTGTCATCAGCGGCACTGGCGGCCTGGTCAAGAACGGTGCGGCGACACTGGCGTTGAACGGAGCCAACACCTTCAGCGGGGGTGTTGGCCTCAACGCGGGCCTGCTGCAGCTGGGCAATGCCCAGGCATTGGGTACCGGCCAGCTGGACGTGGGCGGCAACGCTTCGCTGGATGCAGCATCGGCGCTCACCGTGACCAACAACATAGGCCTCGCCGCCGGCGCCAACCTCACGGTGCTGGGCAGCAATGACCTGACGCTCGCCGGCCCGGTATTCGGTGTTGGCGGGCTGATCAAGGACGGTACGGCGCGGCTGACGTTGTCTGGCGCCAATACCTACAACGGTGGCACGACCATCAACGCAGGCACGCTGGCGCTGGGAGCGGGCGGCGGTCTTGCCGCAACCGGTGCAGTGGATCTTGCGGGCGCCGGTGCGGCACTGGACATCTCCGCAGCGGGTGCAGCGCAGACCATCGGCGCACTGAACGGCGTGGCAGGCAGCCAGCTGCTGCTTGGCGCGCAGTCACTCACCTTCGGCGGTGCCGCCGATGGCAGTTTTGCCGGCGTGATCGACGGTACCGGTGGCCTGATCAAGACCGGTACGGGCGTGCAGACGCTGTCCGGCGCCAACACGTTCAGCGGTGGCCTTGCGCTCAACGCGGGCGGCCTGATTCTCGGCGACGCCAGTGCGCTCGGCACGGGTCCGCTGGGCATCGGTGGCACCACCACGCTGGACAGTACCGTGGCGCTGAACCTGGCCAACGCGGTGAACTTTGGTGCCGGTACGCAACTGACGCTGGGCGGCACCAATGATGTCACCCTCGGCGGCGTGGTGGCTGGCAACGGCAGCCTGGTCAAGAACGGTACGGGTCTGCTGACGCTCAACAACACCAACACGTTCGATGGCGGCCTGACCTTGAACGGCGGCAGCCTGGTGGTGGGCGCCAACGGGGCGCTGGGTTCCGGCACGCTGGCGGTGAACAACAGTGCTTCGCTGGATGCCGGCACCGCGGTGACGCTGGGCAACGCGGTGAACCTTGGCTCGGGCGTGGCGCTGACCGTAGCGGGCAGCAATGCGCTGACCCTGGGCGGCATCGTGTCCGGCAATGGCAGCCTGATCAAGAACGGCACCGCCACGCTGACACTGGACGGCGCCAACACTTACAGCGGTGGCACCACCATCAACGCCGGCACGCTGGCGCTGGGCGTGGGGGGCAGTCTGGCTGCCGCTGGCGACCTCACGCTCGGTAATGCCGGCGCGGGCTTCGATATCTCCGGCGCGACCGGCAACCAGACCATCGGTGCGCTCAACGGCGTGCTCGGAACCACACTGGCGCTGGGGGGCAATTCGCTGACATTCGGCACCGCGACCAACGGGGCCTTCGATGGCGTGATCAGTGGTGGTGGCGGGCTGGTGAAGGTCGGCGCCGGGGTGCAGACCCTGTCCGGTGCCAATACCTTCGGCGGCGGCGTCTCGCTCGATGCCGGCGGCCTGGTGCTCGGCAATGATGCCGCGCTGGGTACCGGCGTGCTCACCGTCGGTGGGGCGACCACGCTGGATACCACCGCGCTGGCGACGCTGGCCAATAACGTGGTGCTCAACGCCGGGCTGACGGTGCTGGGCACCAGCGCGCTCACCCTCAACGGTGTGCTCTCCGGTGCCGGCAGCCTGACCAAGAACGGCACTGCGATGCTGACCTTGAACGGCGCCAACACCTACACCGGCGGTACCAACGTCAACGCCGGCACGCTGGCACTCGGCGCCGGGGCCAGCCTGGCCGCAAGCGGCACCGTCAATCTCGCCACCGGCGCCACGCTGGACCTGTCGGCCGGCAATGGCACGCAGGTGTTCGGCACGCTGGTTGGCAACGGCACGGTCAACCTGGGCGCCAACAACATCGAAGTGGGCAGCGCCGCCAACGGCACCTTCAGCGGTTCGATCGCCGGCACCGGTAGCCTGACCAAGGTCGGTAGCGGTATCGAGACACTGACCGGCACCAATACCTACACCGGCGGCACCACCATCAACGCCGGCACGCTGGCGATCGGTCTCGGCGGCAGTCTGTCCTCGTCCGGAGCGGTGAACGTCGCCGCCGCCGGCGCGGGCTTCGACATTTCGGGTTCCGGTGCCAACCAGACGATTGGTTCACTGTCTGGCGTGACCGGCTCCCTGGTCAGCCTCGGCGCCAACTCGCTGATCCTCGGCGGCGCCGACAGCAGCACCTTCGACGGTTCGATTTCCGGCACCGGTGCGCTGGTCAAGAACGGCGTGGGTATCCTCACCCTGGGCGGCGCCAACCTGTTCAGTGGTGGTCTGGCCTTGAACGGTGGCGGCCTGGTGGTCGGCAACAACAGCGCGCTGGGTACGGGGGCGCTGGACGTGGGGGCCGACGCGACGCTGGACAGCAGCCTGGCAGTCACCCTCGGCAACGCCATCAACCTCTCTGCCGGCAACAACCTCACCCTGCTCGGCAGCAATGGGCTGACCTTGGACGGCATCATCAGCGGTGCCGGTGGTCTGGTGAAGGACGGCGCAGCCACGGTGACCCTGACCGGTGCCAACACCTATTCCGGCGGCACCACCATCAACAACGGCACGCTGGCCATCGGTGCCGGAGGCAGCCTGGCGTCCTCCGGCGCGGTGAATCTGGCCGGTGCCGGCACGCTGGACATCTCCGGCGGTGGCAGCCAGAGCATTGGTTCGCTGGCCGGCGTGGCCGGCAGCACAGTGGCGCTGGGCGGCAACACGCTGACCCTCGGCGGCGTCGCCGACAGCACCTACAACGGCGTGATCAGCGGCAGTGGCGGCCTGATCAAGAACGGCGCCGGCGTGCAGACGCTGAATGGTGCCAATGCCTTCAGCGGTGGCGTCACGCTCAACGCCGGTGGCCTGGTGGTCGGCAACAATTCCGCGCTTGGCACGGGTACGGTGACCGTGGGTGGCAATGCCTCGCTCGATTCCAACAGCGCGATCACGCTGGGCAACAACTTCGTTCTCAATGCCGGCCTGACCGTGCTGGGCAGCAACGATCTGACACTCAACGGCAATCTCAGCGGCACCGGGTTCCTCACCAAGGAGGGCCTGGCCACACTGACCTTGAACGGCACCAACACCTATTCCGGTGGCACCAACATCAACGCCGGTACGCTGGCGCTGGGCGCGGGCGCGAGCCTGCTTGCCAGTGGCACCGTCAACCTGGCCACCGGCGCGACCTTCGATCTGTCGGCCGGTGCGGGTACGCAGGTGTTCGGCACGCTTATCGGCAACGGTACGGTGAATCTGGGCGCGAACACGCTGACCATCGGCGATGCCAGCAACGGCACGTTCGGTGGTTCGATTGCCGGCACCGGCGGCCTGATCAAGGAAGGCACCGGCACCGAAACCCTGACCGGTACCAACACCTTCACCGGCGGCACCACCATCAATGCCGGCACGCTGGCGATCGGTGCCGGCGGCAGCCTGGCGGCGACCGGTGCGGTCACCCTCGCCAATGCGGGTACCGCGTTCGATATCTCCGCAGGCGGCAACCAGAGCATCGGCTCGCTGGCGGGCGTGGCGGGTTCGAGTGTGGCGCTGGGTGGCAACACGCTGACTCTCGGCGGCGTCGGCAACACCACGTTCGACGGCACCATCGGCGGCACGGGAGCGCTGATCAAGGACGGCGTTGGCGTGCAGACGCTGGGCGGTGCGAACACCTTCAGCGGCGGCGTCACCCTCAATGCCGGCGGGCTGGTGGTCGGCAACAATGCCGCGCTCGGTACGGGTGCGTTGAACGTGGCCGGGAACGGTTCGCTGGATGCCAACGCGGCGGTGACCCTGGCCAACAACGTTGCACTCGGCGCCGGTGCCACGCTTGATGTGCTGGGCAACAACGACCTGACGCTGGCCGGTGCGGTCTCCGGTGCAGGCGGCCTGACCAAGGATGGTGCGGCCACGCTGACCCTGGCCGGCGCCAGCAGCTACACCGGCACCACCACCATCAACAGCGGCA
This sequence comes from Stenotrophomonas sp. GD03958, assembly GCF_029839005.1. Taxonomy (NCBI): domain Bacteria; kingdom Pseudomonadati; phylum Pseudomonadota; class Gammaproteobacteria; order Lysobacterales; family Lysobacteraceae; genus Stenotrophomonas; species Stenotrophomonas sp. GD03958. The sequence continues at coordinate 12,120 of NZ_JAOBZT010000001.1, forward strand.
CGCTGGCGGTGGGCGCGGGCGGCAGCCTGTCCGACGCCAGCACGGTGAACCTGGCCGGCACCGGTACGCTGGACATCAGTGCCGGTGGCAACCAGAGCATCGGTGGCCTGGCCGGTGTTACCGGCAGTACGGTGGCGCTGGGCGGTGCAACGCTGACCACCGGCGGCAACAACGCCAGCACCACGTTCGCCGGCGTGATCGGCGGCACCGGTGGCCTGGTGCAGAGTGGTACCGGCACGCTGACCCTGAGCGGTGACAACACCTACACCGGTGGCACCACCATCAACGGTGGCAGCACGCTGCAGATCGGCAACGGTGGCAGCACCGGCTCGGTGCTGGGCGACATCACCAACGACGGCAGCCTGGTCTACAACCTCGGCACCACGGCAACCGTGGGCGGTGTGGTCAGCGGCAGTGGCAGCCTGACCCAGGCCGGCAGCGGTACGCTGGTGCTGACCGGCAACAACACCTACACCGGCGGTACCACCATCAATGCCGGTGGCACATTGCAGGTGGGCAACGGCGGTGCAACCGGCGCGATCGTGGGTGACATCACCAACAACGGTGCGCTGGTATCCAACGTGGCCGGCAACACCACGCTGGGCGGCACCATCAGCGGCGCCGGTGGCCTGACCCAGGCCGGCAGCGGCACGCTGACCCTGACCGGCAACAACACCTATACCGGCGGCACTACCATCAATGCCGGTGGCACGCTGCAGGTGGGCAATGGCGGTGCGACCGGCGCGATCACCGGCAACGTTGCCAACAACGGCAGCCTGGTGTTCAACGTCGGTGGCAACACCACAGTCGATGGCGCGATCAGTGGCAGTGGCACGCTGATCCAGGCCGGCGCTGGCGTGTTGACCCTGGTTGGCAACAACACCTATACCGGCGGCACCACCATCAATGCCGGTGGCACGCTGCAGGTCGGCAACGGCGGGGCAACCGGCTCCATCGCTGGCGACATCACCAACGATGGCGCGTTGATCTCCAACGTGGGCGGCAACACCGCGCTGGGCGGCACCATCAGCGGCAGCGGCGGCCTGACCCAGGCCGGCAGCGGGACGTTGCTGCTGACCGGTACCAACACCTATACCGGCGGTACCACCATCAACGCCGGCGGTACGCTGCAGCTGGGCAACGGCGGTGCGACGGGCTCGATCGTCGGCGACGTCACCAACAATGGCACGCTGCTCTCCAATGTGGCGGGCAATACCACGCTGAATGGCACCATCAGTGGCAGTGGCGGCCTGACCCAGGCCGGCAGCGGCACGCTGACCCTGAACGGCAACAACACCTATACCGGCCAGACCACCATCAATGCCGGTGGCACCCTGCAGGTCGGCAATGGCGGTGCGACCGGTGCCATCGGCGGCAGCGTCGTCAACAACGGCAGCCTGGTGTTCAACGTGGGTGGCAACACCACCGTCGGCGGTGCCATCAGCGGCAGCGGCGGCCTGACCCAGGCCGGCACCGGCACCGTGGTCCTGACCGGTAACAACACCTATACCGGCGGCACCACCATCAACACCGGCGGCACGCTGCAGGTCGGCAACGGTGGCGCGAGCGGTGCGATCACCGGCAACGTTGCCAACAACGGCAGCCTGGTGTTCAACGTCGGCGGCAACACCACGGCGGGCGGCACCATCAGCGGCAACGGTGGCCTGACCCAGGCCGGCACCGGCACCGTGGTCCTGACCGGCAACAACACCTACACCGGCGGCACCACCATCAATGCCGGCGGCACCGTGCAGGTCGGCAATGGCGGCGCCAGCGGCTCGATCACCGGCAATATCACCAACAATGGTGGCCTGGTCATCAACACCGGCGGCACCACCACGCTGGGCGGCACCATCAGCGGTGGTGGCAGCATCGTGCAGGCAGGCCCGGGCGGCCTGAACCTGGGCGGCAACAGCGGCGGCTTCAGCGGCACCGGCCAGGTCACCGGCGGTGGCCTGAATGTCACCGGCAACATCGGTGGCCAGTGGACCATCGGCAGCGGTACCACGCTGTCCGGTACCGGGACCATCGGTGGCACGGGTGGCGGCGTGACGGTGTCCAGCGGCGGCGTGCTGGCGCCGGGCAATGGTCCAGGCAACAGCGGCGGTGCGGGCAATGGCGCCGGCACCATTACGGTGGGCGGCAATCTGACCCTGTCGCCGGGCAGCACGCTGGGCATCGACCTGGGTGCCACCGGCAGCGACACGGTGCAGGTGGGCGGTAGTGCAAACGTGGGTGGCAGCACGGTGCGGGTGAACACCATTTCGCCGAGCACCAGCTACCAGCAGGGCCAGCAGTACACGGTGGTCAATGCAGGTGGTGGCGTGAGCGGGCAGTTCGCTTCGGCAACCTCGCCGTCGGCCTTCCTGACGATTACGCCGGTCTATACCGCCAACACCGCCAACCTGCAGATAGACGTGGCGCAGACCGCAGCATTCACCACCGCAGCGACGACGCGCAACCAGTACAACACTGCCGCAGCGCTGGACAGCCTGCCGCAGAGCGGCCCGGCGCTGGGCCTGTACAACACCCTGCTGATGTATGACGCGGGCACTGCGCGCGCGGCGTTCGACCAGCTTTCGGGTGAAGTGCATGCGGCCAGCCGCGCGGTGCTGCTGTACGACAACTACCTGGAGGAGGGTATCCGCCAGCGCCTGGGCAGTGAGCTGCCGACCGTGCGTGGTGAGCGAGCCTCGGCCTGGCTGGCCGGGAGTGGCAAGGTGTTCCGCCAGGACGGTGACGGCAACGGCGATGACATCCGCTCCAACCGCAATGCGCTGATGGCGGGCGTGGACTGGCAGCTGGGCGAGCACGTGGTGCTGGGTGCGGCCGCAGGCAACGAGCGGCTGGATACGCGCCTGTACGATCGCAGTTCGCGGGCCCGCCTGCGTGGCCACACGTTCAGCCTGTATGCACAGGGCCAGTGGAACAACGGTTTCGCGGTCGGTGGCGGCGTATCGCGTGGCGACTACCGCACGCGCACCACGCGTGAGGTGCCGCTGCTGGGCCAGACCCTGTACAGCCGCCAGGACTCGGATGTGACCATCGCGCAGGTGGAGGGCAGCTGGACCTGGTCCCATGGCAGGACCCAGCTGCAGCCGTACGTGCAGTTCACCAAGCACTGGGTCGACAGCGATCGCGCAGTGGAGCAGGGCGGCACTGCTGCGCTGGCGCTGGAAGGCGGCAAGGACACGCTCAATGTCAGCGCCGTGGGCGTGCGTGGGCGCTGGGACGTGGGCAGCGGCGAGCGCTTCCCGGCACAGCTGACGGTCGGCCTCGGCTGGCAGCACGCCTCGGGTGACACCGATGTGGCCAGCCGCAATCGCTTCGCGGTGGGCGGCAATGCCTTCGATGTCTACAGTGCGGTGATGGCGCGCAATGCGCTGGTCAGCCAGCTGGGCGTGGCGGTCGGCCTCGGCCGCAACAGCCAGCTGTCGATGTTCGTGCAGGGCCAGCATGGCGATGGCCGCCGCGACGTGGGTGGGCAGATCAACCTGCGCGTAGGCTTCTGAGGGAAGTGCGGCGATGTTGGATCCAGGCTTGCGTGGATCCGGGGCGGGGCGGAGGGCTAGACCCTCCGCTCCATCTCCACGGCGTCGATCCCGGCGCCGTGGCCATTGGACACGATCCGCGTCACCTGGAAGCCCAGCCCGGCATAGAAGCCCTGGGTGTGCTGGCTGGTACTGAGCGTGATGCGCTTGATCGACGGATCCGCTTCGGCCTGGCGCAGGCGTGCCAGCGCCAGTTCGCGGCCCAGTCCCTGCCGGTGCAGCGCGCGCTGCACCATGCCCCAGCAGAAGCCGGCACTGCCGTCGCCGCGTCGCGACAGGCCGCCACAGGCCACGATGCTGCCATCGCGCTCGATCACCTGGAATGCACAGTCCATGGCCTGCTCGCGCAGGAAGCGTTCAAAGTCGCTGCGCTCTTCGGGCGCGAAATAGGTGGGCACGTTGCTGTCGAACATCGACAGGCAGGCGCTGGCGTCGGCGGGGCGGTAGAGGCGGAGGTTCATGGGAAATGCCATGGAGTTGCCCGGCTGCATTTCAACCGTCCAGACGTTGGGAGGGGGCGAAGCGTTCCAGGGTACATGGAGCGATGCCGATCCTTTTCCAGGTGACTTTTCCCCACTCGAATGACCGGGCTCGGGACGCAGGCGCCTGTACCAGGCGGGTGCGTCGTTCGCGGGCAATGGCGAGGCGCATGCGGCCGCGATGGCGTGCAGCGGGGCGCGGCGGCTTCCGGGCTATGCTTTCGACACATGGGACTGACCGCGCGGCAGGATCCGCCGGCCCCATTCGTCTTCCTGCCTGCAACGGAGCTGCCCAGTGACGCCCGACCCTTCTCTTTCCCGGACTGCCCAGCTCATGCGCGGTCTGCTGTTTGGCGCGGTGGGCCTGTTGAGCCTTGCCGTGGCCGCCCTCGAGGTGACGCATCGTCTTGAGTTCCTGGAGGTCGCGCAGGCCGTTGATGGCCAGGTCGAGCGTCTGAACGCCGGCGGATCGCATCCGCAGGTCGCGTTCACCACCGCGACCGGCCAACGCATCTCGTACCCGCAGGGCGGCATGATTTTCGGCTATGAGCCTGGGCAGCCGGTACGCGTGCTGTACGACCCGGCGCGACTGCGGCTGGAGCCGGTCCTGGATACGTTCGGTGCGTTGTGGGGAATGACGGTCGTGTGGGTGCTGCTGGGGCTGGCGTTCGTCGGCGCCTGCGTGCGGGGACTGCTCCGGCGCAGATGACTCGCGGCCGATCGCGCGCCGTCGGCGGGCGGGCCGTTGGACCGGCCACGGCGGCAGCGCCTGTTCAGTCCGGCAGTGCCTGCGGCGATTGCCGACAGTCAAATGAAAAAGCCGCCCACTGGGCGGCTTCTTCATTTATCTGGCGGAGAGAGGGGGATTGTCGGGTGCATCCCTGCACCCGATCCCGATGCGCGTTGCGCCCCGGGACCAGCCTGCGGCTGTCCGGTTCTGCTCCTGCAGAACCGTCGAACCCCGGCGGGGCTTCTCACCACCCATCCCATCCGCCAGACAAACGCAAAAGGGCCACCCTGTGGGCGGCCCTTTTGCGTTTGTCTGGCGGAGAGAGGGGGATTCGAACCCCCGAAGCGCGGTTTAGACGCTTACACACTTTCCAGGCGTGCTCCTTCAACCACTCGGACACCTCTCCGGATCCCTGCCACCGGCAAACGCCTCAGCAGGGGCGCAGATTCTAGCGGGCGGCGCGGCCGGACACAAGCGCCCAGATCACGGACGCATCCGGGCGCATTGTTGGCGAGGGGGCTGGACAGGCATGGCACAATGGAACATCCGATGGAAAACGGTGGCCTGATGTCCTACCTCGTCCTTGCCCGCAAGTGGCGTCCGAAGCGTTTTGCCGAGCTGGTGGGCCAGGAACACGTGGTCCGTGCGCTCAGCAACGCGTTGGACAGCGGCCGTGTCCACCACGCGTTCCTGTTCACCGGTACCCGCGGCGTGGGCAAGACCACCATCGCGCGCATCTTCGCCAAGTCGCTGAACTGCGAGCAGGGCACCAGCGCCGACCCGTGCGGCCAGTGCGCGGCCTGCCTGGACATCGACGCCGGCCGCTACATCGACCTGCTGGAAATCGATGCCGCGTCCAACACCGGCGTGGATGACGTGCGCGAGGTGATCGAGAACGCGCAGTACATGCCGTCGCGCGGCAAGTACAAGGTCTACCTGATCGACGAAGTGCACATGCTGTCCAAGGCGGCGTTCAATGCGCTGCTGAAGACGCTGGAAGAACCGCCGGAGCACGTGAAGTTCCTGCTGGCCACCACCGACCCGCAGAAGCTGCCGGTCACCGTGCTCAGCCGCTGCCTGCAGTTCAACCTCAAGCGCCTGGACGAGGATCAGATCCAGGGCCAGATGACGCGCATCCTGGCGGCAGAAGAGATCGAGGCAGAGGGCAGTGCCATCGTACAGCTGGCCAAGGCCGCTGACGGCAGCCTGCGCGACGGCCTGTCGCTGCTGGACCAGGCGATCGCCTATGCCGGCGGCGCGCTGCGCGAGGACGTGGTGCGCACCATGCTGGGCACGGTCGATCGCACCCAGGTGGCGGCGATGCTCGATGCGCTGGCCGAGGGCGATGGCCCGCGCCTGCTGCAGGTGGTGGCCGCGCTGGCCGAATTCTCACCGGACTGGAGTGGCGTGCTGGAAGCGCTGGCCGAAGGCCTGCACCGCATCCAGGTGCAGCAGCTGGTACCGGGTGCGGCCGCTGCCGAAGGCCTGGACGCCGTCGCATTCGCCGAGCGCCTGCGCCCGGAAGTGGTGCAGCTCTGGTACCAGATGGCGCTGAATGGCCGGCGCGACCTGCCGTTGGCGCCGAGCCCGCGCGCAGGTTTCGAAATGACCGTGCTGCGGATGCTGGCATTCCGCCCGGCCGTAGCAGTCCCGCCGGTACCGAAGTCGGTGGATGGTGCAGGCAATGCGCCGGGTGGCAATGCGGCCGGTGGTGGCACCGGTGCGGGTACCCACGAAGCGATGCCGGCGACTGCCGCCGCTTCGGCAAGCCCGGCCGTGGTGGCGCAGGTGGCCGCTCCGGTGCAGGCCGCGCCGCGCGAACCTGAACCCGAACCCGAGCCGGCCCCGCAACCCGAACCGGACCCGACGCCGGAGCCCGAGCCGGTTCCGGTGGAAGAGCCTGTGCAGCCGCCGCCGATGAAGGCCGAGGCCGCTCCACCGGCTGCTGAAGCGGAAGCGGGCGACGACCTGCCGCCGTGGGCCACCGACGAAACCGAGGCGCGTGACGAGGCGCTGGCGGCCGAGATGGCGGGGCCAGACGCCGCCATGGTCGCGCCCTGGCATGAGCCGCCGGCTCCCGTCGTGGCTCCCAGCGAGCCTGCACCGCCCGAGCGCCCGTTCCGCACTGAAGGCATTGCCATCGCGCCGGCCGAGCCCGCGCCAGTGCAGGGGGCCGCGCCGCTGGAAGGTGTCAGCGACCTGGCCACGGCCGAGGACTGGCTGGATCTGGTGGACAACAGCGGCCTCAGCGGCCCGTCGCGGCAGCTGGCGGCCAACGCTGCCTTCATCAGTTGCCAGCACGGGACCTTGAAACTGGGCCTTTCGCCCGGATTTGAGTACCTGCGCTCTGAGCGTGCGCTGGCCGCCCTGGGCGAGATGCTGGAGAAAGCCCTTGGCCAGGCCCCGAAGATCGTGGTCGAGACCGTGGAGATCGAGCACGTTCCGGCCGAGACCCTGCATCAGCGTGCCGACCGCCAGCGTAGTGAGCGGCAGCAGGTGGCAGAGGCTGTTTTCATGGACGATCCGGAGGTGCAGATGCTGATCCAACAGCACGGTGCCCGGGTTGTTTCCGATTCCATCCGTTCTTTTGACGAGTAAGAGACTATGCGCGGCAACATCGCCCAACTGATGCAGCAGGCCCAGAAGATGCAGGAGAACCTGCAGAAGGCCCAGGAAGAAATCGCAAGGATCGAAGTGACCGGCAGTGCCGGTGGCGGCATGGTCAGCGTGACCCTGACCGGCGCCAAGGAATGCCGCAAGGTGCGCATCGACCCGTCGCTGACCAGCGACCCGGAGATGCTGGAAGACCTGATCGCTGCCGCCTTCAACGATGCTTCGAACAAGATCGATGCCGAGTCGAAGTCGAAGATGGGTTCGGCCACCGCTGGCATGCAGTTGCCGCCGGGCATGAAGCTGCCGTTCTGATTCTTGGCGGGGCGCCTGCTGCTGAAGGCGCCCGCTGCAACCCTCAGTCGAGCATGGCTCGACTCTACACGTAGCTGTCGAGCTTGCTCGACGCCATCAAAGCACACCGCCGTGTCCGCACCCCTGCTTGAACAATTGATCGACGCGCTGCGGGTGCTGCCTGGCGTGGGCCAGAAGACGGCGCAGCGCATGGCCTACCACCTGCTAGAGCGCGAGCGCGAAGGTGGCCAGCGCCTGGCCCAGACCCTGGCGCTGGCGGTGGAGCGCATCGGCCACTGTGCGCAGTGCCGCGATTTCAGCGAAACCGAGCTGTGCCCGACCTGTGCCAACGGCAGCCGCGAGCGCAGCCAGCTGTGCGTGGTCGAATCGCCGGCCGACCGCCTGGCCATCGAAAACGCCACCGGCTTCCGCGGTGTCTACTTCGTGCTGCAGGGGCGACTGTCGCCGCTCGATGGCGTCGGCCCGCGCGAACTGGGCCTGGAGCAGCTGGAGCGACGGCTGGCCGAAGGCGAGGTGCAGGAGCTGATCATCGCCACCAGCGCCACTGTCGAGGGCGAGGCCACCGCGCATTACCTGGCGCAGCTGGCGCGCGCACGCAAGGTACAGCCCAGCCGCCTGGCGCAGGGCCTGCCGCTGGGCGGCGAGCTCGAATACGTTGATCGTGGCACGCTGTCGCACGCGTTCGGTACGCGCAGCGAATTCCGCGATTGAGCAACGGCCGGACGTGGCCGGGCGTGGGCGGCCTACAATGCGGGAGACATCTCCGCCGAGGCCGACCATGAGCAACGAAACCCTTTTCAGCAAGATCATCCGTCGTGAGATCCCGGCCACCATCGTCTACGAGGATGACGAGGTGCTGGGCTTCAAGGACATCGCACCGCAGGCGCCGGTGCATGTGCTGTTCATCCCGAAGAACGAGATCATTCCGACCCTGGATGACCTGCAGCCCTCGCAGGCGCACCTGATCGGCAAACTGGCCCTGGCCGCTGCCGAGTACGCGCGCCGCGAGGGCTTCGCGCAGGACGGCTACCGCATCGTGATGAACTGCCGTGAGCATGCCGGGCAGACCGTGTTCCATATCCATATGCACCTGCTGGCGGGGGCACCGCTGGGGCATTTCGGTGCGCCTGGGCGTTGAAGCCCCTGTCCACGCCATGCGTGGATGAAAAAGGCCGCCCGAGGGCGGCCTTTCCGTCATGCCTGTGCGGTGGCGATCACCACCAGCCCCAGCGGCCATAGCCGCCCCAGTAAGGGCCCCACGGACCCGGACCCCACGGGCCATAGGGGTAGGGCACCACATCGACCTGGCGCTGTTCCGGCCACAGGTAGATGACATCGGCCGCCAGCTTCGGCAGGCGATAGTCGTACTCGCCGATGCGGGTGTTCTGGTAGCCGTCGATCTTGCCGATGAAGGTGACGTCACGACCGGCCTCGAACACCGCCGGGTCGTAGAAGCCGGCACGGCAGGCGATGAAGCGGCCGTCGCTGGCATCGGACGAGGTGGTGTTCGGGCGGCCACTGCCATTGAGCGGGCGCGAGATGATCTGGAAGCAGGTCTCGCCCTGGCCAGGCTTGGTTTCGATGATGCGACCGCCCCAACGGACCGGCGTGCCGACCTGCTGGGTAGCGACCGAGTCGCGAGGAGAGACCAGGCTGAACTGTCCCTGCAGCGGCTTCGGGGCCGTGGCGCAGGCCGACAGGGCCAGCGTGGCCACAGCGGTGAGGAGGAACTTGGTGTTCATGGGGAGGCTCCGGAAGTCGGGCGATGCCTGCGCAGGTCCCGCAATAATGAGGCGAGGTCGTTGCAAGTTCCAGCGTAGCGCGCGTCGGCGAAACGCTGGCTGAGCGCGAGCAGGGTCGGGTCGGGTCGCTGCCGGTGAACCCGCTGTGCCCAGTGCTGTGCGGTTTCGTGCGGTTCTCGGGCCAGGCCGAGGCGGGCGTAGCGTCGCCCGAGGCGATGCCAGGCGCGCAGCAGCGGGTCGCGTTCGCGCTCGCCGCGGGCCAGCAGCCAGGCCATCCACGCCAGTGCCAGCAGGGCGGCCACGACGAAGCCGGCGACCAGCTGCCCGGGACCCAGATCGTCCAGCCCGAAAGGCTTGAGCAGTTGCTGCTGGCGGCGCGCATCGAAGGACAGCACCAGATCGTTCCAGCCGCGGCGCAGCCAATCCCCCATCTGGCCCAGCTGCAGCCACCGCTGTCGCAGTGGTGTGTCCGTGCCGGCCTGCAGGCGGTCGTCCAGCGTGTCCAGGATGCGTTCCGGTGCCACGGCCGCCGTCGGGTCTACCCGTACCCAGCCGCGCTGCGGCAGCCACACCTCGGCCCAGGCGTGGGCATCCATCCGCCGCACCACCCAGTAGTCGCCGATGCGGTTGCGGGTGCCGCCGGCGAAACCGGTCACCACCCGCGCGGGTACACCCGCGTTGCGCATCAGCACCACGAAAGCCGAGCTGAAGTGTTCACAGAAGCCGGCCTTGTAGCCGAACAGGAACTCGTCGATCGGGTCGCGCCCCGCCGCCGGGGTATCCAGCGTGTACGAGAAATCCGTGGTGATCCACTGCAGCGCGCGGCGCACGATGGCCTCGTCATCACCGCCGGCGTCCTGTCGCCATTGCTGGGCCAGGGTGGCGGTGCGCGGGTTGAAGCCGGCCGGCAGCTGCAGCGTCGCGCGGCGCAGAAGGGGCGACAGCGTGCTGTCGAACTGCCGTGGAGGGGCCGAATGCAATCGCCAGCGGCTGAGCGAGGCCAGCGGGCGTTCGCTGCGCAGGCTCATGTCCGCATCCAGCATGCTGCCCGCAGGCGCACCGCTGGGCAGGTCCAGCGCCACAAGCTGGCGGCGGTCAGTCGGCTCGTAGTCGATCTGGTAATCCCAGCCCTGTGTACCGGCTTCAACCACCGCAGCAGGTCGCCGCGCGCTCGCAGGCTCGCGTGTCCAGCGCCGTCCATCGAAGGCGGTCAGTACAGGGCCGCGCCAGTAGCGCTGCGCCGGCTCGGGTGGGGCACCGAAGAACTGCACGCGCAACGCCGGGGTGTCGTCGGCCATCAGGTCCAGCCACTGGCCGGGTTCCATGCTGTCGGACAGCCCCGGTGTACCCACGGCGCGCTCGGGAACGCCCCACAGTGGCGTGGCAAGGCGCGGGAACAGCCAGAAGCAGGCCAATGCCAGCGGCAGGCCGATCGCCAGCAGGCGGCCGACACCACGCAGCTGCCCGTGCAACGGCAGGCGGCCAGCATGGCCTTCATCCTGGGCCAGGCGTTGCAGGGCGAGCAGTGCGCTGACCCCGGCCAGCGCGGCCAGTGCTGTTGTCAGCGGCCCCTGGTCGAGCAGGAATGCTGCAAAGGGCGAGAACAGCGCAAAGCCGAGCAGACTGCGGGCATCACGCAGGCTGCGCAGCTCGCTGGACTTGATCGCCAGCATCGCGGCCAGCAGCGCGCAACCGGTGTCGCGTCCTGGGCGCACCATGCCCATCTGCCAGACGATGGCGCCGAGCATGGCCAGCACCAGCAGCAGGCGCACCGGCATCGGCAGCACTGTCCGCCGCGACAGGGCGGCGGTGAAAATCGCCGCCAGCGCGATCACGCCCGCCAGCAGTGGCGGCAGCTGCAGCAGCAGCGGCAACAGAGCCAGCGCCGCGCTGGCCAGGGTCCAGTTGCGGGCGTTGCGGTCGAGCAGCTCCGGGGTCTCAGTCATGCGGCATCAGCGCCAGCGCGCGCAGGCACAGGTGGTGGTGGCTGGCGCCCTGTCCGGGCCCGAACGGCGGGTGTGCAGGCAGCAACAGGGTGTAGCGGCGGCCCTCGCGCTCGGCTACATCCACCCAGCGCGCCAATCGAGCGATGCGTGCTTCTTGGCCCAGCGGCGCCAATGCGCGCCAGTCGAGGACTACTTCGATGCCGACCGGTTTTTCGTACTCGCGCACCAGCAGGCTGTCGCGGCGTGCCGAGTGCTTCCAGGAAATGCTGCGCGGCGCATCGCCCGCCCGGTAGGGGCGCAGCTGATGCAGTTCCTCGCCGCTGGCGTGGGCACGGGTATGCAGCGGATCGCTGCCGCTCTCCGGCAGTGCAGGCGCCAGGGCTTCGGCCAGTGGGTAGACCAGCAGCGGCTGTTCCGGCCACACCCACGACCACGCCCGCACCAGGCCCAGGGGCTGGGTCGTGGACAGGCGGATACGTGGAAGCTCCAGCCAGCCCCGGCGTTCGCTGGGAACCTCCAGTTCCACTTCACCACGGCCGTGTGCAGGCAGCGAGGTCCAGGCCTGGCTGTCGCCCAGCTGGAGATGAAGGCCGTGCCGCGCACGCGGATCCCGCAGAGAGAGGTCCACGCGCAGGCGCAAGGGTTGCCCGGCCGGTACCGGCTCGGCGGAGATCGCGTCGATCTGTACGCCGGACAACTGGAGATGCGCGGCAATGGCACTGGCGATTGCCGCTGCCGCCAGCAGCAGGGCCAGCAGCAGGGCGGGATTGTTGTTGTAGTTCAGCGCGCCCAGCAGCATGGCTGCCAGCAGGATTGCAACGAACAGGCCGAAGCGGGTGGGCAGCACATAGATGCGATGGCGATCCAGTCGCTTCGGCAAGGCTTCGGGCCTGCGCGGCCGAGCCAGCAGCTGCATGCGTGCCCAGCGTGTGGCCACGTTCAATCCACCGCGACGGTCTGCAGGATCGCGCGTGCCAATGCCGGCCCCGAACTGGATTCGGCTTCCGCCACCAACCGGTGGCCGGCCACGGCGACGAACAGCGTCTGCACGTCCTCCGGCACCACATGCGCGCGACCCAGCAGCAGAGCATGTGCTCTGGCTGCACGCAGCAGCGCCAGGCCGGCACGCGGCGACAGGCCGACGCGCACGCCTGCGTGCTGGCGGCTGCGGGTCAGCAGGGCCTGCACATAGTCGATCAGCGCGTCGCTGGCATGCACCTGGTTCACCGCGTCGCGCAACGTGCGCACCTGGGTGTCATCCAGCTTCGGCACGGCCCGCGCGATCAGGTCGCGGCGGTCGCTGCCACGCAGCAGCTCGCGCTCGGCCTGGGCGCTGGGATAGCCCATCGCCAGCCGCAGCAGGAAGCGATCCAGCTGTGAATCCGGCAGCGGGAAGGTGCCTGACAGGTCCACCGGGTTCTGTGTGGCGATGACGAAGAAAGGGTCCGGCAGCGGGTGCGTCTGCCCGTCCAGGGTGACCTGCTGCTCGGCCATCGCTTCCAGCAACGCGCTCTGCGTGCGCGGGGGGGCGCGATTGATCTCGTCGGCCAGCAGTACGTGGGTGAATACCGGGCCTGGGTGGAACTGGAACTGGCGGCTGCCGGCTTCATACACCGACACGCCCAGCACATCGGCGGGCAACAGGTCTGAGGTGAACTGCACGCGCTGGAAACTGAGGCCCAGGCTGCTGGCCAGCGCATGCGCCAGCGTGGTCTTGCCCAGGCCGGGCAGGTCTTCGATCAGCAGGTGGCCGCCGGACAGCAATGCGACGAAGGCCAGCCTGACTTCCGGCACCTTGCCCAGCACCAGTGCGTTGACCTGATCCTGTGCCTCCCGCAGGGCCTGACGCAATTGATCGGTTAGCATGCTGGGATTGGGGGACGAGGCTGGCATGATCGTCTCAGATCTGGAATCCACTCGATTATCCATAGAGCAATGCAAGGCGAACAGCGCGCACGGACGATATTTCTCTGGTTATGGACGCTGGTCACAGCGGCCAAGCTGATCGTTGCCGCGCGCCTGCCGCTGTTCGTCGACGAAGCGTTCTATTGGCAGGAAGGCCAGCATCTGGCCGCAGCCTATTCGGACCTGCCCGGGCTGACCGCGTGGCTGGCCCGGCTGGGCGTTGAGATCGGTGGCCATCACGTGCTCGCGTTGCGCCTGCCATTCCTGGCCATCGGTGCGCTGCTGCCGCTGCTGGTGGTGCGCACGGCCACGCGCTGGTTCGGCAACGTGGCCGGTTGGCAGGCGGGCAGCCTCACGCTGTTGATGCCGTTGTCGGCGACGCTGGGCCTGCTGGCGGTGCCGGACGTGCCGATGGCACTGGCGGCGGTGATCTGCCTGCATGCCGGCGCGCGCCTGCTGCACAACGTGGATGCCTCCTCGGCGATGAAGCTGGCGCTGGGCCTGTTGATCGGTGCGCTCAGCCATTACCGCTTCATCGGTGTCATCGGCGTGGGTTTCATTGCGCTGCTGGCATTGCCGCAGGGGAGGCGCATGCTGGCCGATCCGCGCGTATGGGTCGCGTTGGCGGTGGGCGTGCTGGCGTGGCTGCCACTGCTGGCGTGGAATGCGGACAACCACGATGCCGGGCTGAAATTCCAGGTGGTCGAGCGTCATCCCTGGGCCTTCGAATGGGGCGGGCTGTGGTTCCTGGTGATCCAGCCGATGCTGGTGACGCCGATCCTGTGCATGGCGATGTGGAAGGTGGCGCTGGCAGGAACCCGGAGCGGTGGCGGCGCGCGCGTGCAGTGGCGCTATTTCGGCCTGGTGGGCGGCGTATCCACGCTGGGCATTTTCGTGCTCGGCTTCTTTACTGACGTCGAGCGGATCAGTTTCCACTGGCCGCTGCCGGGTTACCTCGCACTGCTGGTGGCGGTGCCGGTGGTGCTCAACGGCTGGCCGCGCTGGCTGCGCCGCACCGGCTGGTGGTTGGCCGGTGCGGGCATGGTGCTGGCCTTCGGCTACTACCTGATGGCCTCCACGCCGGCACTGCGCGAGCAGATGGCCGGCAGCAAGTACTACCCGCGCAATTTCGCCGGCTGGCAACCCCTGGCGGTAGCGGTGCGCGAGGAGTTGCGGCAGATGCCGCAAGGGACACGCGTGCTGGCCGGCAACTTCAAGGTCGGCGCTGAACTGGGTTTCCAGCTGGGCAATGGCAACATCGAGGTGCTGCCGCATCCGCTCAATGACAAGCATGGCCGCACCGCACAGCTGGCACAGTGGGGCCTGCTGCATCAGGGCGAGCGCACGGCGCCGATGCTGCTCGTGCTGTCACCCAGCGACCAGCGCTATCGCGAACTGCTGGCGCGCTATCACGTCATCTGCGATCAGGTGGGGCCGCTGCCTGCGCCACGCGTGGTCAGCAGTGATCACGGATTCCAGCGCTTCCTGTTGTTCCGCCTGCCGGTGCAGCGCGCGCAAGGGCCGTGCGTGACGCCGGCGATGGCGTGGCTGGATGCGCCGTCCAACGGCGAGAAGGTGTCCGGCACGCTCGCGATCAAGGGCTGGGCGTTCAAGGATGGCGTCGGCCTGGCGCGGGTTGAAGTGCTGGTCGATGGCCGCTCCATCGGTGATGCCCGCTACGGGCGTGTGTTCGACGTGCGCCACACCTGGCCGGACAGTACCGATCCGCAGCATCCGGCGGTGGGCTTCGACGCATCGTTGGATACCACCACGCTGGCTCCGGGCAAGCACTGGCTCGGGCTGCGCCTGCATGGCCGCGATGGCAGCGTGGAGGCGTGGCAGGAGCAGCCGTTCGAGGTTCGTTGAGGTCCTCTGGTCCTGTAGAGCCGAGCCCATGCTCGGCTGCTTCTGCTTCAGATGCAGGCAGCCTCAAAAAAACAGCCGGGCATGGGCTCGGCTCTACCGTTCACGGCACCGCGAAACCTGCCCTGCGCAGCAATCCGCATAGCGTGATCAGCGGCAGGCCGATCAGCGCGGTCGGGTCGCGGTTGTCGATGGCGTCGAACAGGCTGATGCCCAGGCCCTCGCATTTGAAGCTGCCGGCGCAGTCCAGCGGCTGTTCGGTGGCCACGTAGCGGGCGATCTCGTCCGGTTCCAGTGCGCGGAAGCGGACCTCGGTCAGATCGGTGGCCGTGAATGATGCTCCATCACGGCTGAGGCAGACGGCGGTATGGAAGTGCACGGTCTGCCCGGACATCGCCGCCAGCTGTGCGCAGGCGGCCTCGACCGTACCCGGTTTGCCCAGTGGCTGGCCGTTCAGGTCCGCGACCTGGTCCGAGCCGATCACCCACGCGCCGGGATGCCGGCACGCCACCTCGACCGCCTTGGTGGCGGCCAGGCGGGTGGCCAGGGCCAAGGGCGCTTCGTTGTTCAACGGGGTTTCATCCACCTCAGGGCGCGCGCAGTCGAAGGGCAGGCCCAGCCGCTGCAGCAGTTCACGGCGGTAGCGGGACGTGGAGGCCAGGACCAGTGACATGCGACAATACCGGGGCAGGGCGAAGCAGTCTGGCCCGTCTGCAGCGCCAGCGGCAAGTCCTGTATGGCGGGCATTTGACAGCCGCCGCCCCGATCCTTAGTATTCAGCGGCTTATGTCCGCGAACGTGCCCGAAACGCTGGATGCCTGGCGGATGGTTGTAGCGCGAAGGCGCTTCGACGGTCAGGTCTCCCTGGCTGAATTGACCCGCCTGCAGGGGTTGGTCGCAGATACCGACGGCGAGTGCGTCTACTCGCTTGAATTCGGTCGCGACGACGTCTTGCGGGTATCCTATGTGGAACTGACCATCGACACCGCGTTGCCGCTGACCTGTCAGCGCAGCATGCAGCGATTCCTGTTGCCGGTGAAGGTGACCCAGAGGCTTGGCCTGATCCGCGACGAGGACGAGGAATCGTCCCTGCCGGAGGAATACGAGGCGTTGCTGGTGCCGGAAGATGGCCAGCTGAAGCCGCTGGATCTGGTCGAGGACGAGCTGGTGCTGGCGGTGCCGGTGGTACCGCTGTCGCCCGACGGTGAAGCAGTCGACAAGGACTGGGCGCCGAGCGAAGAAGAAACAAAGAAGGCCAACCCGTTTGCGGCGTTGGCGGCATTGAAGAAACAATAGCAGCCGGTTGTCGTCGGCGGCTGCGGCGAAAGCGAAAAGTGTGCTGGGCGCTGGCGTCCTGTGCGACGAAACGACGAAGCAAAACGAACCGAGTTTGGAGCAATCCCATGGCTGTCCAGAAATCCCGTGTTACCCCGTCCCGCCGCGGCCAGCGCCGTTCGCATGACGCCCTGAGCGCCAAGCAGCTGTCGACCGACCCGACCACCGGCGAAGTGCATCTGCGTCACCACATCACTGCCGATGGTTTCTACCGCGGCAAGAAGGTCATCCAGACCAAGACCTCGGCCGTCGAAGAAGATTGATGTGCCGGGAAGGCCGCTGCCTCCGGGCAGCGGCCTTTGCCTTCTTTCCCGGGCGTGCCGGTGATCGGCGGCCCGCGCAACAGGAAACATGATGAGCAAGCGGATCTACTCGAGGATCGCGGGCACCGGCAGCTATTTGCCGGAAAAAGTCCTGACCAACGCCGACCTGGAAAAAATGGTCGAAACCTCGGACGAGTGGATCCAGTCGCGCACCGGCATTCGTGAACGGCACATCGCGGCCGAAGGCGAAACCACCAGCGACCTTGGCTACAACGCCGCCCTGCGCGCGCTGGAAGCCGCAGGCATCGACGCTTCGCAGCTCGACATGATCGTGGTCGGTACGACCACGCCTGACCTTATTTTCCCGTCCACCGCGTGCCTGATCCAGGCCAAGCTCGGTGTGGCCGGGTGCCCCGCCTTCGACGTCAACGCAGCCTGCTCGGGCTTCGTGTTCGCGCTGGGCGTGGCCGATAAATTCATCCGTTCCGGTGACTGCAAGCACGTGCTGGTGATCGGCACCGAAACGCTGACCCGCATGGTCGACTGGAACGATCGCACCACCTGCGTACTGTTCGGCGATGGCGCTGGCGCCGTCGTGCTCAAGGCCGACGAAGAGACCGGCATCCTCAGCACCCACCTGCATGCCGACGGCAGCAAGAAGGAACTGCTGTGGAACCCGGTCGGCGTCTCGAGCGGTTTCAAGGACGGCGCCAACGGTGGCGGCACCATCAACATGAAGGGCAACGACGTGTTCAAGTACGCCGTCAAGGCGCTGGACTCGGTCGTGGACGAGACCCTGGCCGCCAACGGCCTGGACAAGTCCGACCTGGATTGGCTGATTCCGCACCAGGCCAACCTGCGCATCATCGAAGCCACCGCCAAGCGCCTGGAGATGTCGATGGACCAGGTGGTGGTGACTGTCGACAAGCATGGCAATACCTCGTCCGGCTCGGTGCCGCTGGCGCTCGACGCCGCCGTGCGTTCGGGCAAGGTCGAGCGCGGCCAGCTGCTGCTGCTGGAGGCCTTCGGTGGTGGCTTCACGTGGGGTTCGGCTCTGTTGCGCTATTGATAGTGCAAGTTACGACAATGTGAAGCTTTGTCGTTGCGGCCCTCCGGGGCCGTAACGCGTTTAAGGAGGACCTGTCATGGTTGAGCCCATCGTCATCGAAGGGCAACGTGCCTGGCTGAAGCAGTACGGCAAGGGAAGCCGGGCGCTGGCCCTTGGCCTGCTCAATTTTGTTGCCCGTCGTTTCCACCTCGATGCCCTTCGTCCTCCTCCGCACCGTGGCGGCGACGCCGCACGCGAAACCGAGGCCCGCCGCCTTGCAGAACTGCAGGCGCAAGGTGTGAACGTGCCTGACGTGCTGGGCACCGGCCATGCCGCGCTGGTAATCGGCGACAACGGCAGCTCGTTCAATACCTGCCTGCGCCAGGCCGACGAGGCCGGTCGTGATCGGCTGGTCATGGCGGCGATGCAGGCCATTGCCGAAGCGCATGCGCGCGGCGCCTATTTCGGCCAGCCGTTGCCGCGCAACCTCACCTGGGATGGCGACAAGGTCGGTTTCATCGACTTCGAGGAAGATCCACTGGAAGTGATGGACCTGTCCGAAGCCCAGGCCCGTGACTGGCTGATGTTCGGCTATGGCGTGGCCAAGTACTATGCCGACCGCCCCGAGCACCTGCAGGCGATGATGGCCGAGGCGATGGGCGGTGCCCAGGCACCGGTGCGCGAGCACGTGCATGCGGTCAGTGGCCGCCTGCGCAGCCTGGCCAGGGTCTGCATGAAGCTGGGCCGGTCAGCGCGCGCGCTGGCCCATTCGATCTTCATCACCCACGGTGCCAGCACTGCGGGCGTGCTGATGCTGGTGGGCCTGTGCGTGGATTTCCTCGCCGACGGCGATCTGGACGTCCTGCAGCTGTTCTGCTGATCGTCGGCCGGGGTCAGATCCCATTTCCGGTGGAAAAGGGATCTGACCCTGTCATTGCTCCATACGCCTGCATACGCGCACGTACAGACGACACAGCGGATTCCCCCTTATCATGGCCCGCTTCGATTGCAACAAGCGGATGACCGCGTGACCGTATCCACCCTCGCTTTTGTCTTCCCCGGCCAGGGCTCGCAGTCTGTGGGCATGCTGGCCGAGCTGGCCGAACTGCACCCGCAGGTGCGTGAAGCCTTCACCGAGGCATCCGATGGTGCCGGTGTCGACCTGTGGGCGTTGTCCCAGGGCGGCCCGGAGGAAATGCTCAACCGTACCGAATACACCCAGCCGGCCCTGCTGGCCGCCAGCATCGGCGTGTGGCGCGCCTGGAACGCCGTGGGCGGTCCGCGCCCGTCGGTGCTGTCCGGCCACAGCCTGGGCGAGTACACCGCCCTGGTTGCCGCCGGCGCGCTGAGCCTGCATGACGGTGCGCACCTGGTGCGCCTGCGTGGCCAGCTGATGCAGGAAGCGGCGCCGGCCGGTGTCGGTGCCATGGCCGCCGTGCTCGGTGCCGAAGACCAGCTGGTGCTGGATGTCTGTGCCGAAGCCGCAGGCAGCCAGGTAGTGGTGCCGGCCAACTTCAATTCGCCGGGCCAGATCGTGATCGGTGGCGACGCCGATGCGGTCGACCGTGCGCTGGCGCTGCTGGCCGAGAAGGGCGTGCGCAAGGCGGTCAAGCTGGCCGTCAGCGTGCCCTCGCACACCCCGTTGATGCGCGAAGCCGCCAACCGCCTGGCCGAAGTGATGGCCGGCCTGTCCTGGCAGGCGCCGCAGCTGCCGGTGGTGCAGAACGTCGATGCCCAGGTGCACGACGGCGTGGACGCCATCCGCACCGCGCTGGTCCAGCAGCTGTACCAGCCGGTGCAGTGGACCGGGTGCGTGCAGGCGCTGGCCGCCCGCGGCATCACCCAGATCGCCGAGTGCGGCCCGGGCAAGGTGCTGACCGGCCTGGTCAAGCGCATCGACAAGGCCATCGACGGCCGTCCGCTGGCCACGCCGGGCGACTTAGAAGCCGCCCGCGAGGCATGGTCGGCCTGACCTTCCCTGTTCCTGCCGGCCGTACCGGTGGCCGCTGCAAGCGGCACGGTGCGGCGGCCGCTCCCGTCTGAGGAAAACATCATGAGCAAGCCCCTGCAGGGTGAAATCGCACTGGTCACCGGTGCCAGCCGTGGCATTGGCGCCGCCATCGCCGATCTGCTGGCCGCCCAGGGCGCCACCGTCATCGGCACCGCCACCACCGAATCCGGCGCCGCCGCGATCGGTGAGCGCCTGGCCGCCCACGGCGGTCACGGCCGCGCGCTGAACGTCACTGACGCCGCTGCGCTGGACAGCGTGCTCGATGGCATCGCCAAGGAATTCGGCCCGATCTCGATCCTGGTCAACAATGCCGGCATCACCCGCGACAACCTGCTGATGCGCATGAAGGACGAGGACTGGGCGTCGATCATCGACACCAACCTGACCAGCGTGTTCCGCACCAGCAAGGCGGTGATGCGCGGCATGATGAAGGCACGCAAGGGCCGCATCATCAACATCGCATCGGTGGTGGGCGTGACCGGCAACGCCGGCCAGGCCAACTACGCCGCGGCCAAGGCCGGCATCATCGGCTTCAGCAAGTCGCTGGCCAAGGAAATCGGTTCGCGCGGCGTCACCGTCAATGTTGTCGCACCTGGCTTCATCGACACCGACATGACCAAGGCGTTGCCGGAAGAAGCGCGCACCGCGCTGATCAACGACATCGCCCTCGAACGCCTGGGATCGCCGGAAGACATCGCCCATGCGGTGGCCTTCCTGGCCAGCCCGGCTGCCGGTTACATCACCGGCGAAACCCTCCATGTGAACGGCGGCATGTACATGCCGTAAGCAAGGGGCGCAGGGATTGCGCCGCAAGTGGTTGATCTGCGGGGGTTTTTGCTGCAATGCAAGGCCGCGCCGGTTTCCACTACACTATCCCACGGCCATCGCCCTTGATGGCGACCACTTTTGAACCACAACTCCATCTGGAGCGAGATCCCATGAGCACCATCGAAGAACGCGTCAAGAAAATCGTCGTCGAACAGCTTGGCGTCAAGGAAGAAGAAGTCACCAACAGCGCATCGTTCGTCGATGACCTGGGCGCTGACTCGCTGGACACCGTCGAGCTGGTGATGGCCCTGGAAGAAGAATTCGAGTGCGAGATCCCGGACGAAGAAGCCGAGAAGATCAGCACCGTGCAGGCCGCCATCGACTACATCAAGGCCCACGTCAAGGCCTGATGTCAGACGGCAGTGCGCGCGCGGGCTCACGCTCGCCGCGCACCGCACCCCATGGGGCCGCAGTTGCGGCCCCGTGTGTTTGGGCATCACACCGAAGCAAACCGTGTTACCCGATTGAACCTTCGGGTCAGGAGAATCAGCAATGAAGCGTCGCGTCGTCGTAACCGGCCTGGGTATCGTCTCGCCGTTGGGCAATGATCTGGCCAGCAGCTGGGAAGGCATCACCCACGGTCGTTCGGGCATCGGTCCGCTGACCAACATTTCTGATGCCTACCTGGATCGGTTCACCACCAAGATTGCAGGTGAGGTCAAGGGCTTTGACATCACCGCCGACAACGAACTGTTCGGCAAATTCCGGGTCAGCGGCAAGGATGCCAAGAAGATGGACCCGTTCATCCATTACGGCCTCGGTGCCTCCTTCATGGCCCTGCACGACTCGGGCCTGGAGATCACCGACGCCAATGCCGAGCGCATCGGTGCCATCGTCGGCGCCGGCATCGGCGGCCTGCTCGGCATCGAAGAGCAGACCATCGAGTTCCACGAGGGCAAGAAGATCTCGCCCTTCTACGTGCCCAAGACCATCATCAACATGCTGCCGGGCCAGCTGAGCATCATCACCGGCCTGAAGGGCCCGTCGTTCTCGGCGGTGTCGGCGTGCGCGACCTCGAACCATTCGATCGGTACCGCGATGCGCATGATCCAGTACGGCGACGCCGACGTGATGGTGGTCGGCGGTGCCGAACGTGGCTCCTCGCCGACCGCACTGGGTGGCTTCTGCGCGATGAAGGCCATGAGCACCCGCAATGACGCCCCGGAACAGGCTTCGCGCCCGTGGGACAAGGACCGTGACGGCTTCGTGCTGGGCGACGGCGCCGGCATCCTGATCCTGGAAGAGTACGAGCACGCCAAGGCGCGTGGCGCAAAGATCTACTGTGAACTGGCCGGCTTCGGCGCCAGCTCCGACGCGTACCACATGACCGCACCGAGCGAGAACGGCGAAGGCGCCGCGCGCTGCATGGTCATGGCCATGAAGGACGCGGGCGTGACCCCGGAACAGGTGGGTTACCTCAACGCGCACGGCACCTCCACGCCGCTGGGCGACCTGGGCGAGACCATGGCCATGAAGACCGCCTTCGGCGACCACGCCTACAAGATGATGGTCAGCTCCACCAAGTCGATGACCGGCCACCTGCTGGGCGCTGCTGGCGGCGTGGAAGCGATCTTCTCGGTGATGGCGCTGCAGGACAACGTCATTCCGCCGACCATCAACCTGCAGCAGCCGGGCGAGGGCTGCGACCTGGACTACGTGCCCAACGAAGCACGCCAGGCCAAGGTCGACGTGGTGATGTCCAATGGCTTCGGCTTCGGCGGCACCAACGGCACGCTGATCTTCAAGCGCGTCTGACCGAGTTGTAGCGTCGGGCCATGCTCGATGCCGCGTTCTACGGAGCCGCCGCAAGGCGGCTTCCGTGCATCTGAACCCCAGAACTGGCTGCCATGACCCACGCACCGCTGATCCACCCGCTGCCGCACCCGATCGACCTGCTGGCCCTGCAGCAGCATGACCCGGCGCGCTTTCCGCTGCTGATGGAATCCACTGCCTCGGGCACCGCGCAGGGCCGCTGGAGCCTGCTGCTGGCCGCGCAGGGCGATCGCCTGCGACTGGATGCGGATGGCCAGGTGCGCGACCAGCACGACGCGGTGCACGCCGGCAGCTTCCTGCAGGTGCTGGACCGTGCCTGGCAGCGCGAACGCCTGCCGCATGACGGCAGCCACAGCCTGCCGTTCCGCGGCGGCTGGGCGTTGATGCTCGATTACGAAGTGGCCAGCCAGATCGAACCGGTGCTGCCGGCGCGCGCGCGCGAGGACGGCCGCCCGACCGCGCTGGCGCTGCGCTGCCCGGCCGCGGTGCTGCACGACCACCAGAACGACGCCAGCTTCGTCATCGCCGAAGCCGGTGAGCAGACCCTGCTGGAGGCGCTGATGACCTTGGTGTCGCAGGCATTGCCGGAGCCCGGGCAGGGCTGGCAGCCGCCGCAGTCGGTCGGCGAGGATGCGCCACAGCGCTTCACCGATGGCGTGCGCCGGGTGATCGACTACCTGCGTGCCGGCGATGTGTTCCAGGTGAACCTGTCGCGGCGCTGGAGCGCGCAGTTCGCCGCGCCGGTCAGCCCGCAGGCGTTGTATGCGCAGCTGCGCCGTGCCAACCCGGCACCGTTCGCCGGGTTGTTCAGCGCGCACGGCCGCCACGTGGTCAGTTCCTCGCCGGAACGGCTGGTGTCGGTGCATGCCGGCCACGCGCAGACGCGTCCTATTGCCGGCACGCGTCCGCGCTTCGAGGGCGACGATGATGCCGCGCGCATCCAGGAGCTGGTCGGCCACCCGAAGGAGCGTGCCGAGCACGTGATGCTGATCGACCTGGAGCGCAACGACCTGGGCCGTATCTGCCTGCCCGGCACCGTGGTGGTCGATGAGCTGATGACCGTGGAGAGCTACGCGCATGTGCACCACATCGTCAGCAACGTCAGCGGCCACCTGCGCCCGGAGGTCACGCCCGGCGAGGTGATCGCCGCCACGTTCCCGGGCGGCACCATCACCGGCTGCCCCAAGGTGCGCTGCATGCAGATCATCAGCGAGCTGGAGCAGGTGCCGCGCGGTGCCTACACCGGCGCGTTCGGCTGGCTGAACCGCGATGGCGACCTGGACCTGAACATCCTGATCCGTACCGCCGAAGTGGATGGCCACGAGGTGAGCTTCCGCACCGGCGCCGGCATCGTGGTTGATTCGGACCCGGACAAGGAACTGGACGAGACCCGCGCCAAGGCCCGCGGCCTGCTGCGCGCGCTGGGCCAGCAGGGGTAGGCGTGTTCCGGTAGTGCCGGCCGCTGGCCGGCAACCTCATGCACCCACGATCCGCGCGCTTGCCGGCCAGCGGCCGGCACTACCGTACCGGTGGGTGCCAGTGTTCGGGTGGGTGCCGACCGTTGGTCGGCACGGGCGTGTGGCCCGGTCATGACCCCAATCCACCGGCACGGTATCCTGCACGACGGAATCGAGTTCAGAGGTAGTCCATGGCGGGAGCCAAGCGCGGGTGTCTTTTCGTGGTAACGCTGGTGGTGGTGCTGGGCGCCGTCGTGGCCGGCGCCGGCGCGTGGTTCTTCCACCAGCAGACCCGGTTCGCCGATGCCCCGATCACCCCGACCGCCGAGAGCGTGGTCATCGCCAGCGGCGATGGCATGAACAGCGTGCTGCGCAAGCTGCGCGAGGCCGGCGTGGACGAGGGCCAGGACACCCAGTGGCAGCTGCTGGCGCGCCAGCTCGATGCGGCCGGCAAGCTGAAGGTGGGCGAGTACGCGCTCAGTGGCGAGCTGACCCCGCGCGAACTGCTGCTGCGCATGCGCGCCGGCAAGGTGCTGCAGCACCGCGTCACCATCGTGGAGGGTTGGAACATCCGCCAGCTGCGTGCCGCACTCAAGCGTGCCGAGCCGCTGCTGCACACCACCGACACTCTTGATGACGCCGCGCTGATGCAGCGCCTGGGCTTCGGTGGCCAGCATCCGGAAGGCCGCTTCCTGCCGGAGACCTACGTCTACCAGCGCGGCGACAGTGATCTGGACGTGCTCAAGCGTGCCCACGCCGCAATGGAAAAGGCGCTGGACGAAGCCTGGGAAAGCCGCGCGCCGGACCTGCCGATCAACACGCCCTACGAACTGCTGACGCTGGCCTCGATCATCGAAAAGGAAACCGCGCTGGCCAGCGAGCGCCCGCAGATTGCCGGGGTGTTCATGCGCCGCCTGAAGATCGGCATGCGCCTGCAGACCGACCCGACCGTGATCTACGGCCTCGGTGCTGCGTATGACGGCAACATCCGCCGTCGCGACCTGACTACCGATACGCCGTACAACACCTATACCCGCGCTGGCCTGACCCCGACCCCGATCGCCATGCCCAGCCGCGACGCGCTGATGGCCGCCGCGCAGCCGGCCGCCGGTGATGCGCTGTACTTCGTCGCCGTGGGCGATGGCAGTGGCGCGCACGTGTTCTCGCCCAGCCTGGACCAGCACAACGCCGCCGTAGCCCGCTACCTGCAGCAGCTGCGCCAGCAACGTACCCAGGAGACCCCGGCGCAATGAGTCCCGCGCTGCTTCGCCACCCGCGTTTCGTCAGCCTGGAAGGCGGCGAGGGCGCGGGCAAGACCACCGCCATCAATGCCATCCGTGACTGCCTGCGCAGCCACGGCCACGAGGTGGTGCTGACCCGCGAGCCGGGCGGTACGCCACTGGCCGAGCGCATCCGCGGCCTGGTGCTGAAGCCTGATGCCGAGATCGCTGCCGAGCCGCTCAGCGCCGAAGCCGAACTGCTGCTGGTGTTCGCCGCGCGCGCGCAGCATGTGCGTCAGGTGATCCAGCCGGCATTACAGCGCGGTGCCTATGTGTTGAGTGATCGCTTCACCGATTCCAGCTACGCCTACCAGGGCGGCGGCCGTGGCCTCGATCCGCAGTGGATTGCCGACCTGGAGCGCCGCGCGGTCGGCCTGTTGCCGGGGCTGACCCTGTTGCTGGATGTGGACGTGGCCGTCGGCCGCGCGCGCGCCAACGGTCGCGACCTGTGGCCGGACCGCATCGAGAGCGAGCAGGACGATTTCTTCCAGCGCGTGCGCGAAGTGTTCCGCAGCCGCGCACAGCAGGACCCGCAGCGCTTTGCGTTGATCGACGCCGGCCAGGTGCAGGAACGCGTGGCCGCCGACGTGGTTGCGCGTGTCGAGCGCTGGCTGCAGGACGGGGAGGGCGCATGAATACCTTTTCACCGTGGCAGCAGCGCGCGTTCGACCAGACCGTGGCCGCGCTCGACGCCGGTCGCCTCGGTCATGGCCTGCTGATCTGCGGCCCGGCCGGGCTGGGCAAGCATGAGGTGGCGCTGGCGCTGGCCGACCACGTGCTGGCGCAGGGCGATGCAACGCACGCCACGCGCACGCGCCAGTTGATCGCCGCCGGCACCCATCCGGACCTGCAGCTGGTCAGCTTCATTCCGAACAAGAGCGGCGACAAGCTGCGTACCGAGATCGTCATCGAGCAGGTGCGCGAGATCACCGACAAGCTGGCGCTGACCCCGCAGTACGGCGTGGCGCAGGTCGTGATCGTCGATCCGGCCGATGCGATCAACCGTTCGGCCGCCAACGCGCTGCTGAAGACGCTGGAGGAGCCGCAGCCCGGCCGCTACCTGTGGCTGATCAGCAGCGATCCGGCACGCCTGCCGCAGACCATCCGCAGCCGTTGCCAGCGCCTGGAGTTCAAGCTGCCGCCGCAGCACGAAGCACTGGCCTGGCTGCAGCAGCAGGGCCATAGCGAGGCGTTGGCGCGCGAAGCGCTGGACGCCGCGCGCGGCCATCCCGGCCAGGCCGGCAACTGGCTGCGCGAAGACGGCCTGAGCCTGCGCCGCGAAGTCGGTCGAGATCTGGAACAGCTGGCCGCCGGCAAGACCGGCGCGGTGGAGCTGGCGCAGAAGTGGTGCGGTGACGACAACGCGGCGCTGCGCCTGCGCTTTGCCGCCGACCTGGCGCTGGCCCAGGCCAGCACCGATGCCTTGACCACGCCGGAGCGATTGCACAAGCTTGCAGCCTGGTTCGATGCGGCCAACCGCACCCGCGACCTGCTGCGCACCACGGTGCGTGCAGACCTTGCGGTGGTCGAGTTGCTGCTGGCCTGGAACAAGGTGAACGAGCGGCCTGCCGCAAGGGGAAATCGATGAGTGCCAGCAACGCCCGCCAGGGCATCCTGTCCCTGGCCGTGAAGGACAAAGCCGCGCTGTACAGCGCGTACATGCCGTTCGTGAAGAATGGCGGCATCTTCGTGCCCACGCCCAAGCGCTACTTCCTGAGCGACGAGGTGTTCCTGCTGCTGACCCTGCCCGATTCCAGCGAGCGCCTGCCGGTGGCGGGCAAGGTGATCTGGGTGACCCCGGCCGGCGCGCAGGGCAACCGCACCGCCGGCATCGGCGTGCAGCTGGCCGACGGTGCCGAAGGCGAGGGCGTGCGCCACAAGATCGAGACCCTGCTGGCCGGTCTGACCGGTTCGGACAAGCCGACCCATACGATGTGAGTCCGGTAGCGCCGGGCTGGGCTCGGCTGCATGCCCCGAAACGCCTGTGAACCCGCTGTTCTGTAGAGCCGAGCCATGCTCGGCTGCGCACCCCGAAAACACCCGTGAACACGAATGTGAAAAAGTGTTGACGGCCTCTGAAAAGCCCCTATAATGAGCGGCTCAGCAACACACCGGGCGGTTAGCTCAGCGGTAGAGCATTGCCTTCACACGGCAAGGGTCACAGGTTCGATCCCTGTACCGCCCACCATGTTGCAGAACGAAAGAAGCCTCCAGAAATGGGGGCTTTTTTGTTACCAGCGATCCAGCAGGATCAGCCGAATGCGCGCTCCGTCTCAGCCGTGTTCTTCCAGCGGCGCGCTTGATCTTCGCCGTGCGTCAATCAGGCCGTGCCCGCATCAACGTGCCTTCAGTCACCCGACGCATCGGGCCGATCAACGACGGGGCCGACGAAGTCAATGATTTCTTCGATCTCAATGCCTCGTTGATTAGGTTCATCGTCAGGCCCCAAGCCGCTCTCTGACAGTTCTTCCAGCAACGCATCAATCAGCGACTCGCGATCACGCTCAACGAGGTATCTGACGCCATTCTCGGGCAGGAGCAAATTGTGCTTCGCTGCGATTTCAACCAACAGCGAGCGCAGGCTGGGTGAGATATCCTTCTTCATCTTTACTTTACCTTCGGGTCTCTCAGTCCTTCGCTATTCTTCGGGAAGGCCGTTATGACCTTCCCTTCGCCGTTCAAAACTACTTTCGCATCCTTCCCTGTGTACGCCGTCTTGCCGCCGGCCTGCTCGGCAACCTTCGCGGGTTCTTTCACTGCCGATAGTATGGCCTTTGCAGAGACCCCCCTGCCTCCATCGCGGGAGATTGCCTGATTCAAGCCGTGCTTAGTGTAGCCGGTGATCTTTCCCGCTACTGCGCCAGAAGTGCCCGTGACACCGGCGGCTCCTGCGCCAATCTCTGCCGCAGTGGCTACCGCTCCTGGATTTGCCATTGCGGCCAGGCCACCCTCTGCGAGTACTGGAGCCGCCAGAATTGCGGTTAACGCGACACCAATTGCCGGTCCGAGGCTATCGCTTGGATTTTTCGGCGGAGGAGTAATCGGTTGCCCATTCGTGGCGTCGTTGACTACCTTGAAGGCTGCACCACTCTCCCGCCCATCAGGATCCGTGAACTTGTAAGGGTTTCCGTTGGCATATCGATACCGGTTGAACTGTTCAACTGGCTTCTGATAGGCCGTTACCGGGTCCACCGATAGGAAAATCCCCAACTGTGGATCCACCGCTGCTGCATGTAGCTCAGCCCGGTGACCGAGTCGCTCACATGTCCCGTGTATCCCGGTCCGTCTGTGGCCTGGCCACCTACCAAGGCCCTATAGGGCTCATAGTCGTAGCGCTTGATCACTTTCCCATTGGCATCTGTTTCGGCGACGACGGAGCCAAGGGCGTCAGTGTGGATGTAAGTGACTGTTTCCTGGCCTGCGGCGATGGCAGATGGTAATAGGCCAAGGCCGAATGGCAGCGCAAAGCACAACCAGGTGCCTATGGCAGCCAACTGGCGGAATTGAGATTCAAATCTCCTGAAGCGCGAAATTGCACCACCTGCAGCATCCCTGCACCTACGCATTCTTCGCATCCCCGGAAACGCCTTCGAGTAAGGCTTGACCGGATATTACGATCATGAAGCTTGTTGGTCGATGCGGGCCACGCAGGGGAGGGGGCGGAAAGTCCTGCTCTACAGCGGTCCCAGCCATTCTCTGAGCTCACTGCTGGCCTTCATTTACTCAGGGGTTTTCTTCTGTGAATGGGAACAGGCCTTGTCTCAGCCGTGTTCGTCCAATAGCTCGCGCGCGATCATCGCCGTGGCATCCAGCAGGTCATGGCCGCTACCCGCCTGCACCACCACTGCAAGCAGACCACGGCCCACCTCGGCATTGCCGCTGGTCAGCTCCATCTCGCCTTCAAAGCACAGATCGGCCAACCATTCATGAGCCTGTTGCAGCCCGCGCTTGCGGACGCGGCGGAACTCCGCGAGCAGCTTCGCCTGGCCGGCCTTCTGCTCACCGTCGGCCAGCAGGCCGATGGCACCGCCGTGCACCGCGCGCCAGAGGGCCGGCAGTGGGCGACCGTTCGCGTCCACCACGTCCGGCGAGAACTGCGCGCAGTACATTTCGTAGCGCTTGCCCGCTGTGCTGCGGGGCACGATGCCGGCTTCGGCGAGCAGACGTTCGGCTTCATCCAGTGTGCTGAATTTCAAGCGCAACAGTGCAGGGCGGCTCAGCTGTTGTGCCAGCGCCTGCTGGTTGGCGGCGAACCAGACGTTCCAGCCCACGCTTGCGCGGCCTTCCAGTGCGGCCTTGAAGTACTCCAGGTGTTCGGCGTCCATTGCGGTCTCCTGCGCTCCCTGCGCGATTGTAGCGGGAGCACGTCCGGGCCGGTCAGGCGTCGCCGCCGGAGAGGCAATGATGTGCTTCGCGCACCAGTTGTCGTGCGGCCACGATCAGTCCGTCGATATGGAAGGCGCCCAACTGTTCGTCCGGGCCGCCTTCGTTGCGCGCATGGTCGGCGGCCTGCAGCAGATCGAGTACTGCGCTGAGCCCAGACATCGAGCGGCGCAGGGAGGCGTGGTTGCTGGCACCGAGAGTGAGGCTGTTGCACGGCTGTCCGTCATCACCGTCGGCATGGTTGATCGCATTGAGACGGGCGAAGAACGTGGCCGACTGCGCCGGAAGGTTCTGTTCGTTCAGGGCGCACTCGATCTCGCGTGCGAGGTCCCCGGGCACGTCGGCTGCGACGTCGCCGATAAGCGCGCGCAGGCGGGGATGGATGGCGGTGCGGTTGGTCATGGCGAAACCCTCATTGGCGTAGGGCCACCTTCCGGAGTGAAGGTGGCGGACGGTGCGGGTTGGCGTACCAAGGCAAACAAGCTTCAAGGGAGAAGAACGCCTGGCGGATCTTGTGATCCCCACGCACCGGCCGCCATGGAGGGCAGTCGATGCATTCTCTCAGCTGCGATTTCTTTCGCAGCCCTTGAAGCCTGTTCGTTTATTCGAGACGCCAATCCCGGCCAAGGTGTCTTGCCCCGGCGCGGCGATCTTCAAGCCGGGCAATCACATCGGTCTGTAAGGAAAATTCTCAACTGTCCCTAGGCAGGCCAGACGTTTCCCGATGTGTGCCGTCCAGCACCCGCGAGTAGTGCGGCCCATCACTGATGGCGCACATCGCCGCCCCTGCCGACCGTGCACATGACGACTCCGGAGGGATGCCGCCATGGCAATCGCGTCACCCCGCGCGCCGGAGGCGGGGGCCATGCCACGCATGGAGCCAGAGGGTTCCATCCCTGTGCTGTCCCACCGCCCCGGGCAGGCGTAGTCTCAGCCTGTCGTCGTACCCATCCAGTCTGGAGTGCCACCATGCCGCTCGCCCGCATCGATCTTCGCAAAGGTAAATCCGCCGACTACCTGCAACGGGTCGGTGAAACCATCTACCAGGCCCTGCGCGCAGTGGGCGTGCCGGAGAACGACCGCTTCCAGATCTTCCAGGAACACGCGCCCGGCACGCTGATCTACGATCCCGGCTACCTGGGCGTGGATCGCACCGACGACTTCATCTGCATCCAGATCACCTGGAACGAAGGGCGCACGCTCGAGCAGAAAAACGCGTTGTACCTGGGCATTGCCGAGGGCCTGCATGCGGCGGTGGGCATCCGCCGCGAGGATGTGTTCATCAATCTGGTGGAAGTGAAGCGGGAAAATTGGTCGTTTGGTAATGGTGTGGCCCAGTACGTGAGTTGATGGGCAAAAAGCATCCACGCATGGCGTGGATCTACTGAATGGAGGGCGTGCGCGGGGGAGGACAGTCCTGCGTCACCGTGTCGCAGGGGCCAAACCCTGAACGGGGTCCAAGGTTGGCTATGGCCCCGTAGAATGGCGGCGTGCGCCATTCTGTTCTCCACCGCCGGTTCCAGGCCCTGGCATGGCTTGCCATGCTGCTGGTGCTGCTCGCCCCGCTGGTGAGCCGCTGGCTGGCGCATGGTCACGTGGCTGCCGCTGCGCCGGTGGCGGCCATGGACCACGCAATGCACGCAGAGCACGCGCTGCACGCGATGGAAGGGCACCACGACCATCACGCAATGGCCATGCCGCACGGCGGGGCCACGAAGAAGCCGCCCGCCGATCCACATGCCGATCATGAGATGGGTGTGGACTGCGATTACTGCCTGATCGCTGCACGGCTGATCACCCTGCTGGTGGCGGCCGTGCTGCTGTTGGCGCCGATGGCACCGGTGTGCCGCGCACTGCGCGGCGCGGTGCGGGCGTTGCCGCAACGGATCAGCGGCACATTGGGCGCGCGTGGGCCGCCGGCACTGATGGCCGCCTGAGCCGCACGCGCGCTGCATTGAACGTTCTTCCATGAGGTTGCCGGCCACGGCCGGTGCCCGCACGCGCGTGTCTGTCCCTTTCTGATTGCTGCCCTGCCATTGCGGGGTGGCCTTGCATGCCGTGAAAAAATGAAAACGAACCCCAACCCCGGGTGCCTGCGCCGGGCGACGCTGCCTGTCCTGTGCGCGCTGCTCCTGCATGCTGCGCCCCTGCTTGCCGCCGACGCGGCACCCCCGACCACGCTGGATACCGTGCGGGTGGTCGACACCCGCAGCGGCGAGCTGTCCTCCACTGCCAGCGCAGGCTCTGCATTGGGCCTGAGCGTGCTGCAGACACCGGCCAGCCTGACGGTGATTTCGCGCGAGCAGCTGGAGCAGCGCGGCGACAGCAACCTCAACGATGCGATCAGCCGGGCCGGTGCGATCAGTGCGATGCCGCATCCGGGCAATGGCCTGAGTGCGCTGTCCAGCCGCGGCTTCACCGACGGTGCCTCGGTGATGCGGCTGTACGATGGGCTGCGCCAGTACGGCGGCGTGGGCATCACCTTCCCGTTCGATACCTGGTCGATCGAGCGCATCGAAGTGCTGCGCGGCCCGGCCTCAGTGATCCATGGCGACGGTGCGATCGGCGGCGTGATCAACATCGTGCCGAAGAAGCCCTCGCGCGGTGCCATCGAAAACGAGATCAGCGTGACCGTGGGCAGCGAGGACACCGCGCGCCTGGGTTTCGGCAGTGGTGGCGCGCTGACGCCCGGGCTGGCCTACCGGCTGGATGTGAGCGGCAACTACAGCGGTGGCTGGGTTGATCGTGGACGCAACAGCGACGCGACGTTCTCCGGTGCGTTGCTGTGGCAGCCACGTGCGGACCTGCAGCTGACGCTCACCCATGCGCAGGGCTACCAGCAACCCATGCGCTACTTCGGCACGCCGCTGGTCGAGGGCCGCCAGCTGGAGGCGCTGCGCCACCGCAACTACAACGTGGACGACAGCGAGATCCGCTTCCGCGACCGCTGGACCCAGCTCGACGCGCTGTGGACACCGAACGCGAACGTTGAATGGCGCACGCGGGTTTATCAGATCGACAGCCAGCGCGATTGGCGCAATGCCGAGGCCTATGTCTACAACCGCGCTACCGGCCTGATTGATCGCTCGGGCAATACCGAGATCACCCACAACCAGGACCAGACCGGACTGACCTCGACGCTGCGCGTGCAGGGAACGGCGGGTGGCCTGCAGAACAACTTCGCGGTGGGCCTGGATGCCAACCGCGCGCACTTCAAGCACACCAACAACACCTATGCCGGCAGCTCGGGCCCGGTCGATCCGTTCGATCCGGTGCCGGGCCAGTTCGCCAGCGACGCGCCGAACCTGCCGCGCTACCGCAACCGTGCCGAGCAGTACGCGCTGTTCGTGGAAGACCGGCTGGCGCTGAGCGAGCGCTGGTCGGTGCTGGGTGGCCTGCGCCACGACCGCGCGCGCATTGATCGCACCGATCTGATCAGCGGCCAGAACGCGTTCTCGAAAACCTACAGCAGCACCGGCTGGCGTGCGGGTACGGTATTCGCGCTGCAGCCGACGCTGAGCCTCTATGCGCAGTACTCGCAGGCGGCGGACCCGGTCAGTGGCCTGCTGATGATCAGCCCGGCCAACGGTGCGTTCGATCTGGCCAAGGGCCGGCAGATCGAGGTGGGCCTGAAGCAGGCCTTCGACGGTGGCGAGTGGACGCTGGCGGCGTACCGCATCCGCAAGACCGGGCTGCTCAGCCGCGATCCGCTGGTGCCGGATCGCCGCGTGCAGGTGGGCGCGCAGACCTCGCGCGGTATCGAGGCGTCGCTGAACTGGAACTTCGCGCCACACTGGACGCTGGATGCCAATGCGACGGTGCTGAAGGCCGAGTTCGAGGACTTCCTGGAAACCACGGGTTCGCCGCCGATGCTGGTGTCGCGCGATGGCAACGTGCCGCCGAACGTGGCCGAGCGCCTGGCCAGTGTGTGGCTGAGCTGGCAGTTCGCGCCGGACTGGAGCGCGGCGGGTGGCGTTCGCTATGTCGGCAAGCGCTACGCCGATAATGCCAACACGCTGGAGTTGCCCGGTTACAGCACCACCGACCTCGCCCTGACCTGGCAGGCGGCACCGCACACGCGATTGTCCGCACGCCTGTTCAACGTGTTCGACAAGGCGTACTACGCCACCGCGTACTACACCAGCACGCAGTGGCTGCTGGGTGCGGACCGGCGCGTCGAATTCACCGTCGACCATCGCTTCTGAGGGCGCTGGCGATGACGCTGCGTTCCACCGCCAAGCGCTGGACCTACCTGGTGCATCGCTGGCTGGGCATCGGCGGATGCCTGCTGATGCTGCTGTGGTTCGTCAGCGGCATGGTGATGCTGTTCATTGGTTACCCGAAGCTGACACCCGGCGAGCGGCTGGCGGCGTTGCCGTTGCTGGGTGATGCCCGCGACCTGCAGGGGCTGTCGGTACTGCCTGCGGCTGTGCAGGCCGAGCCGGAGGCTGTGGCGTTGACCACACTGCGTGGCGAGCCAGCGTATGTGGTGCGCAGTGGCAGCAACGTGGGCGCCTGGTCTGCCGTGACCGGCCAGGCCCTGCTGCCGGTGTCGGCACAGCGCGCTGAAGCATCCGCTGCACAGTTCGCGGGCGGGCAGGCCTTCGTGGGTGCGATGCGCGTGGAGGAGGACCGTTGGACGCATTCGCGCGCGCTGGACGTGCATCGGCCGCTGTATCGGGTGGAGGTGGGCGGCGCGCAGCCGGGCGACCTGTATGTGTCCTCGCATACCGGTGAGGTGGTGCTGGACGCCCCGCATGTGCAGCAGCGCTGGAACTATGTGGGCGCCTGGCTGCACTGGCTGTACTTCCTGCGCATGCAGTCGGTCGACCCGGTATGGACGTGGGTGGTGATCGTGCTGTCCGCACTGTGCACGGTGGCGGCGATCAGCGGCATCGTGGTGGGCGTATGGCGCTGGCGTTTCCGTGGGCACTATCGTTCCGGTGCGAAGACGCCGTACGTCGAGCCGTGGATGCGCTGGCACCACCTGCTTGGCCTGATGGCGTCCGCCTTCGTGTTCACCTGGATCTTCAGCGGGCTGATGTCGATGAACCCATTGGGTGTCTTCAGCAGCACGGATGAAGCGATCGATGTTGAGCACTACCGTGGCGGCGCGGTGGCGGTGGATGGTGCGCTGGGTGATCCTGCGAAGCTCCTGGCGGTGGCCGAAGCTGCGCGCTTCCAGCCGGTGGAGATCCAGTGGCGACGGATCGGTGGTGAGCTGTTCGCGGTGTTGCTGGACGGGCAGGGTGATACGCGCATCGTGTCCGGCGGCAATGGGCACCTGCATGTCGCACGGTGGCTGCCGACCGCGTGGTTGCAGCAGAGGGCACGTGCGCTGTCCGCTACACCCATGCAGGGTTTCGTGGTGCAGCATGCAGCGGATGCGTACTTCTACCCGCGTGCGCCCGAGGCCATGAATGGTGCAGCGGTACGTCGCTTCCCGGTGGCAGTGGTGGATTTCGGTGATGCCGAGGCGACACGCGTCTATCTCGATCTGGCGACCGGCGATCCGCTGCTGACGATGGGGCATCGTGAGCGGGTGGGGCGCTGGCTGTTCTACTTCCTGCATAGCTGGGACCTGCCGGCGATGCTGCGCCAGGAAGGTGCCCGGTTGGCGGTGTTGCTGCTGCTGAGCGCTGCTGGCACCGCGCTGTGTGCCACGGCGACGGTGATCGGCTATCGGCGCTTGCGGATGAAGCTGCGGCGCAGGCGGCGCTGATGCCCTGGGCTACACCCGCAGCCAACGCGTGGACATCGCCACCAGCAACAAGGCCGTGGCCACGCCGATGAACGCGGCGATCAGGCCGAAGTGATTGGCAGCGAAACCGATCAGCGCCGGCCCAGCAAGGATGCCGGCAAAGCCCAGCGTCGAAACGGCAGTGATGGCCAGCGCGCCGGGCATGCGCGTCTGGTGGCCGGCCAGCGAGAACAGTGCGGGTGCGATGTTGGCGCAGCCGAGACCGACCAGCACATAGCCGAGCAGTGATGCCTGCCACGGCGTGACCAGGGTCAGCACCAGCATGCCCGCGGCGGCAAGCAACGCGCCGAACACGATCGCGCGCTGGCGGCCCACGCGTGCCACCAGTGCATCGCCGAACAGGCGTGCGACGGTCATGGTCAGGGTGAAGGTCACATAGCCGATGCCGGCAAGGCTGGCATCGACGCGACGCACATCGCTGAGAAACACTGCGCTCCAGTCCAGCATCGCACCTTCGCCGAGGAAGGCGACGAACGCCAGCACGCCGATGAACAGCACGATGCCATGCGGCAGGGCCAGCATCGGTGTGTCATGCGGCATGCGTTCGCTGTGCCAGTACGATGCCGACAGCAGCATCACCAGCAGCATGGCGCCGACGCCGACCAGCACGGATGCCAAGGGCGGCAGCTGTGCGGACAGCAGCACGGTCATGGTGGCCGCGCCGAGGAAGCCGCCGATGCTGAAGAACGCATGGAAGCCGGACATCATTACGCGCCGTGCTTCGCGCTCGACCATGACGGCCTGTACGTTCATCGTGCAGTCCATTGCCCCCACGGCCGCGCCGAACACGAACAGGACCAGCCCGAGTGTCCAGGCCGAACCGGCCAGCGCCAGGCCGGGCACGGTCGGGCAGATCAGCAGGCTGCTGGCCACCATCACCCGCCGGCAACCGAGGCGCGCGGCCAGCACGCCGGACAACGGCATTGCCAGCAGCGAACCGGCACCGAGGCAGAGCAGCACCAGCCCCAGCGTGGCGTCATTGATCTCGGTGCGTGCCTTGGCGAACGGCACCAGCGTGGCCCACAGCGCGGTGGCGAAGCCGGGAATGAAGAACGCAGCGCGGGTCGCGTGCTGTTCGGCACGCGCGCGGTTGGCAAGGGACATGAGCGGTACGGTCAGGGGGGAGTGGGATGCACCGCGATGCCGGCGGCGCGGAAGCGTGCCGCCAATGCGGGCGGCGCGGTGGTGGTCAGCACCAGGTCGTCGATCTCGTTGAGGCTGGCAATCTGCCAGTGGCCGCGGGCACCGAGCTTTTCAGTAGTGGCGGCGACGATGACACGGCTGCTGCAGGCCACCATCGCGCGCTTCAGCGTGGCTTCTTCCGCATCCATTGCCCACACGCCGGTGTCGCCGTCCACCGCGCAGGGGCCGGGCAGATACACATCGGCGCGCAGGCGCTGCACCTGGGCCAGTGCTTCGGCGCCGACCGCGCCGCCACCGCTGGCCAGGCGGCCGCCGATCAGCTGCACCGAGGTGCCATCAAGCATGCTGGCGGCGGTGGCGATCTGTGGCGCATTGGTGATCACCGTCAGGCCGAGGGCGGCCGGCAACTGCTGGGCGATCACCAGGTTGGTTGAACCGGCATCGAGCAGTACGACCTGGCCGGGTTGCAGCAATGCGCAGACGCGGGCGGCCAGCTCGGCCTTGTCGCCGCGGTCGCGGGTCAGGCGCTCGCGCAGCGGCCGTTCCTTGGGCGGCGGCAGCACGGCGCCGCCGTAGACGCGCTGGCACAGGCCCTGGGCGGCGAGCTCGCGCAGGTCGCGGCGGATCGAATCTTCAGAGACGGCATAACGGCGCGCCAGTTCGGCGGCGACCACGCGGCCCTGCTGGCGCAGCTCCTCGAGGATCTGCCGGGTGCGCTGGGCGGGTAGGGGGCTGGGGTCGGCGCTCATGCCGCAAGTCTGCACGTTCGTGCATAATCGTGCAACAACGCGCGTTGGTCGGGAGGGCGCAGGGCGGCTGGACTGCCGGTGAACCCGCCCGCCCCGGGGTCTATGGATCGGCCTCGCCGCCCGGCATCATGGCGGGCACTTGGCATGGAATCCCCGATGTCTCCCACCGTTCACCGCAAGCTGCGCATCGGCGCGGACCAGTACACCGGCCAGAAAGTGGTCGACCAGCAGTTCCACGAGTGCGATTTCTGCGGTGCGGACCTGACCGGCACCGAGTTCATCAACTGCAGTTTCTACGATGCCGACAGCCGCGCCGGCTGCCGCTTCAATGGCGCTACGCTGAAAGAAGCCAGTTTCCGCAGCTGCGACATCAGCATGTGCCACTTCAACTTCATCAAGGCGCTGGGCCTGGAGATCAGCGAGTGCCGTGCGCAGGGCGCGGACTTCAGCAACGCCAGCTTCATGAACCAGATCACCACGCGCAGCTGGTTCTGCAGTGCCTTCATCAAGAAGTCGAACCTGCGCTACGCGAACTTCTCGCGGGTCACGCTGGAGAAGTGCGAGCTGTGGGAGAACCGCTGGGATGGCGCGAATGTGAGCGGCGCCAGTTTCGCGGGCTCGGATCTGTCCGGCGGCCAGTTCGAGGGCATCGACTGGAACAGCGCCAACTTCACCGACTGCGACCTGACCAACTCGGAGCTGGGTGAGCTGGACCTGCGCAGCACCAACCTGCGTGGTGCCACGCTGGACGTGCAGCAGGTGGCGCTGTTGATGCAGCGCATCGGCATCACCGTGGTGCCGTAGGCATCACCCGGCGTACGCCACCCAGCCCTTGAAGCTGAAGCCTGCGTAGAACAGCTCCACGCCATCGAAGCCGGCCTCCTGCAGCAGCGCCACTTCCTGTTCGGGGGCCAGCAGCGGCAGCCGCTCGGCAATGGCCTCGATCGCGCGCTGTGCATCGGCGTGGGCAACGCCCGAGGCTTCGGCGAACGCTGCGTAGCGCTGCAACCAGCGCAGCTTGCCGGCCGGTTCCTGCGGCACGCTGTGGTGGGCCACAACCAGCGGCGCGCCGGTCTGCAGGCGCCGGTGCAGCTCGCGCAACGTGTGCAGGCGCTGCCCTGCATCGAGGAAGTGCAGGGTCAGCAGGCAGCTGGCACCATCGAAGCGCAGATCGGGCGCATCGTCGATGTAGCCTTCCAGCAGCTGCACACGCGGCATCAGCGGACCCAGTGTCTGCTCGGCCAGGGCCAGCATCGGTGCGGCCGGGTCCACGCCCAGCAGCTGCCAGCCCGGTTGCGCCTCGGCAAAGGCCTTCAGCTCCAGCCCACCCCCGGCACCGAGTACCAGCACGCGGCCCTGTGCGGGAACGCGTTCGGCCAGCAGCAGGCGGCTCATCTGCTGCAGCGCGAGGAAGCCCGGCACCTGGCGCAGCGGGCCCTCGGTATAGCGGGCCACCGCCTGCGGATCGGAGAACGTGGACATGCGCGGATTCCTGCGGCGGGGGACATGCCACTGTAGCGCGGCGCGCAAGAGGCATTGCGCGCCGCTGCCGCATCGTCGCGGCCAGTTGCGGGGCGTACGCATGGTGGTGGATGCGCTGGTCGCGCATTACCAGCTCAACGCAGCGCGCGTGCCAGCACCTGCCAGATCCTCGGGTCCTGGCACTGCGAGACGTTGAAGCGCAGATAGTCGGCCGCGCGCTGCGACTGGCTGAACGCGTTGCCCGGCGCCAGCACGATGCCCTCGCGCAGGCAGTGCCGCGCCAGTGCGGCGGCGTCGCGGCCATCGGGCAGCTGGCACCACAGGAACAGGCCGGCTTCCGGCTGCAGCCACGGCGTGATGCCCAGCGCCTGCAGTTTCCGCAGTGTGTGCCGGCGTGCATCGGCCAGGCGCGAACGTATCGACTGCATGTGGCGGCGGTAACCGCTATCGGTCAGCGCGATGTGCATCAACTGCGCGGCCAGATGGCCGCCGCCAAAGCTGGTCGCCAGCTTCAGGTCGGTCAGTGCTTCTATCCAGTCGTGGCGCGCAGCGATGTAGCCGCAGCGCGACGCTGCCGACAGCGTCTTGGAGAAACTGCCGACGTGGATCACCCGTGACAGTCCATCGAGCGCGGCCAGCCGCGGTGCCGGCTGCAGTTCGAAGTCGGCGAAGATGTCGTCCTCGACGATGATCAGCTCGCTGCGTTCGGCCAGGCCCAGCAGGCGGTGCGCGGTGTTGGCTGAAAGCACCGCGCCGGTCGGGTTGTGCAGTCCGGAATTGGTGATGTACAGCCGCGGCGAATGCGCCTGCAGGGCTTGCGCGAACGCCTCCAGGTCCGGGCCGCTGTGCGTGTACGGCACGCCGATGGCCTGCACCTGGTGCGCCTTGAGCAGTGCGTGGTAATTGAAGTAGCTCGGGTCATCGACCAGCACGCAGTCACCGGGCTTGAGCAGGAAACGGCAGAGCAGATCGACCGCGTGCGTACCGGATTCGGTCAGCAGGATCTGCTCCATCGGTGCATCGATGCCAAGCGAGGCGCTGCGCCTTTGCAGCAGCTGGCGCAACGCGGGCAGCCCGAGTGGGCCGGCGTAGTCCACCAGTTGCATGGCATCGGCACGCGCCAGCCCGCGCAGGCCGCGGCGCACGCCATCGTGATACAGCCAGTCACTGGGCATCCAGCCGCACCCTGGCTTGAGATCGCCCGCGGGCGTTTCCAGCGATTGTCGTGATACCCACAGCGGATCCACCGCGCGATCCAGCCGCGGCTCCATTTCGGCCAGCGCCAGCGGTGCGGCCGGGCCACTGACGTAGAAGCCCGAGCCTGCGCGTGCACTGATCAGGCCCTCGGCCGCCAGGCGCTCGTAGGCCTCGACCACGGTGGAGACTGAAACTCCCATGGTCGCTGCCTGCGCACGTACCGAAGGCAGGCGGGAGCCGGGGCCATCCACCCGTGCACTGATGCGGGTGCGGACGGTCTGGATGACCGATTCGATGCGGGTGAGCGGGCGCGGCATGGTGGAACCGTAGTGGAAGTGTGGGTAGTACAGTTACTTGCGGCTGTACTGGATTGTAGCTGGGGTCGTTCCGCGCTGGATGCTTCCATACAGGTGCAGCCGGGCATCGTCCGGCACCTTCAGGAGTACAGGCGTGGAACGGTCGGCGAGTGGTTGGATCAATGGCTTCATCGGTGTGGTGATCTTCGCCGGCTCATTGCCGGCCACCCGGCTGGCGGTGCTGCAGCTGGATGCCGGGTTCGTTACCGCCGCACGCGCCACCATCGCCGCGGTGCTCGGTCTGGGGCTGCTGCTTCTGCTGCGCCAGCCATGGCCGCGGCGCGGCGACCTGCCAGGGCTGGTGGTGGTCAGCCTCGGCGTTGTGGTCGGCTTCCCGCTGCTGACCGCGCTCGCGCTGCGTCACGCGTCGTCGGCGCACACCATCGTGTTCCTCGGCCTGCTGCCGTTGAGTACAGCGGTGTTCGGCGTGCTGCGCGGTGGCGATCGGCCGCGCCCGGCGTTCTGGCTGTTCTCGTTGCTGGGCAGTGCCTGCGTGGTCGGCTATGCCGCGCGCAACGGCA
The DNA here is from genome assembly GCF_029839005.1 of Stenotrophomonas sp. GD03958. Taxonomy (NCBI): domain Bacteria; kingdom Pseudomonadati; phylum Pseudomonadota; class Gammaproteobacteria; order Lysobacterales; family Lysobacteraceae; genus Stenotrophomonas; species Stenotrophomonas sp. GD03958. Next base: position 52,848 of record NZ_JAOBZT010000001.1, read on the forward strand.
TCGAAGCCTCTTTGCAGGCCGACCTGCTGATGCTGGCGGCGATCGTGGTGTGCGGGCTGGGCTACGCGGAAGGTGGTCGGCTCGCCCGTCATCTGGGTGGCTGGCAGGTGATCAGCTGGGCATTGCTGCTGGCGTTGCCGGTGATGCTGCCGATGACGGTGCTGATGCGCCCGGCCTCGCTCTCGGCGGTCGGTGCCTCGGCGTGGTGGGCACTGGGCTACGTGGCAGTGTTCAGCATGCTGATCGGCTTCCTGTTCTGGTACCGCGGGCTGGCCCAGGGCGGCATCGCCGCTGTCGGCCAGCTGCAGCTGCTGCAGCCGTTCTTCGGCCTGGCCCTGGCCGCGCTGCTGCTGCACGAATCGGTCAGCCTCAGCATGGTGCTGGTGACTCTGGTCGCGGTGATCTGCGTCGCCGGCGCGCGCCGCTTCAGCCGCTAGGAAAAAGGGGACGGAGGGGATTAAGTCGTTTCAGGCACAGCAGGACCAATTACGACTTAATCCCCTCCGTCCCCTTTTCCGGGGTGCTGCGGAAAAGGTGCGCAACGGCGTAGTCGATGAACACCCGCAGGCGTGCACTGGGATGGCGCCCACCGGGCCACAGCAGCGAGAACTGCCCCTGGTGCGTGGGCAGTGTGGGCAGCACCTGTTGCAGGCGGCCATCGGCCAGCGCGTCGGCTGCGAGGAAGTCAGGCATCCAGGCCAGGCCCATGCATCCGATCGCAGCGGCCAGCACGGCTTCCATGTTGTTGCAGGTCATCGCCGTGGGAAGGCGCGCCCCGGCGTCGCCTTCGATGCCCGGCAGCTGCCACGGATGCAGCTTTCCGGTGGTGGGGTAACGGAAGCGCAGCGCGGTATGCATGCGCAGGTCGCCCACATCGCCGGGCGTTCCATGCATCTGCAGATAGCCCGGCGCCGCACAGAGGATGAAACGAAAACCACCCAGCCGCCGTGCGGTCAGGCTGGAATCGGCCAGTTCGCCACTGCGTATCACTGCATCCAGGCCTTCGCTGACCACATCGACGATGCGGTCGTTGAAGTCCAGTTCCAGCTGCACCTGCGGATAGCGTTGCTGGAAGCCGGGCAGCACCGGCAGCAGGAAGCGGTAGCCGATGGTGGGCAGGCCGATGCGCAGCAGTCCGCTGGGGGCGTGCTGTCGCTGCGCCAGGTCCGCCTGCGCTTCGGAAAGCTCATCCAGCGCACGCCGGCAGCGTTGCAGCAGCAGTTCGCCTTCGTCGGTGAGATGCACGCGGCGGGTGGTGCGCTGGAACAGGCGCGTGCCGAGTTCCTGTTCAAGCCGGGCGATGCGCTTGCCGACGGCCGAGGCTGACAGGCCGAGTACGCGGGCGGCACCGACAATGCTGCCTGCCTCCGCGGTGCGGACGAAGGCGAGCAGGGCGGAGATGGAGTCCATGCTTGGATGATTGCGGAACATCTCGCCGCAATCAACGTCCACCGAGCCTGTTTTTCTGGAATAGCGGCCTGTCCATCATCAATGCCCCTGATGGATGGAGGCCCGCATGGCCCCGGATTCGATGCTCCCTGTACCTGTCCGCGCGCAGCAGCGCTGGGCGCTGCTTGCGGTCTGCCTGGCCGCGCTGGCGTTGCCGTTGTCCTTCTCTGCCGGTGCAGTCGCGGTGCCGGCGCTGGCCCGTTCCGCGGCGGCATCGCCCACCGCGCTGGCCTGGGTGACCAACGCCTTCATGCTCACCTTCGGCAGTCTGTTGCTCGCTGCAGGCGGCTTGGCCGATCGATATGGCCGTCGGCGGCTGTTCCTGCTGGGCACGGCGGGCTTCACCACCGCCACCGCCGCCGTCTGCCTTGCTCGCACGCTGCTATGGCTGGATCTGGCGCGCGGGTTGCAGGGCGTTGCCGCGGCGGCGGCGCTGGCATCCGGCACGGCGCTGCTGGCACAGGCCTGGCAGGGGCCGGCGCGTGCCCGTGTCTTCGCCCTGCTGGGCACCACGTTCGGCATGGGGCTGGCGTTGGGGCCCCTGCTCGCGGGCCTGCTGCTGCAGACATTGGGATGGCGCAGCGTGTTCGCCGCGGGCGGTGTGCTCACGTTGGTGGCCTTCGGCCTGGGGGCACGCGCGTTGCCTGAAAGTCATGGCGAGCGCCGACCACTGGATATCGGCGGCATGCTGAGTTTCAGCCTGACGCTGGCGGCGTTGACCCTGGCGCTGCTGTGGTCGGGCGAGTTCGGCCTGCATGCCGCGCGCGTGCAGCTGGCGCTGCTGGCGACGCTGCTGTTGGGCGGGGTGTTCGTCTGCATCGAACGGCGGCACCCCTCACCGTTGCTGGACCTCTCACTGTTCTCGCAACCGGCGTTCCTCGGTGTCCAGCTGCTGCCGGTGGCGACCTGCTTCGGCTACGTGGTGCTGCTGGTCGTGTTACCTCTGCAACTGCTGGGCGTGCATGGCCAGAGCGCGACGCTGGTGGGACTGCAGATGTTGGCGCTGTCCGCGCCGATGCTGGTGCTGCCGATGCTGGCTGCGCGCTGGGCGGAGCGCGTGGGAAGTGCGCGGCTGTGCACGCTGGGTCTGCTGGTATGTGCCGCCGGCCTGTACCTGTTGTCGCGGCAGGCGTCGCACCCGTCGCCCTCGCAGTGGGTGCCGCTGCTGATGCTGGTCGGCGCAGGCACGGCTTTGCCGTGGGGGCTGATGGATGGACTGTCGGTGAGCGTGGTACCGGTGCAGCGTGCCGGCATGGCCGCAGGCATATTCGGAACCGTGCGGGTGGCCGGCGAAGGCATCGCGTTGGCCGCAGTCACTGCCTTGCTTGCGCTGCTGATCGGCCATCAGCTGCAGGGCGCGTCGCCGGCATCGCTGGTGCGTGCCGGTGCCTATCTGGCCACGGGGGCGCGGGAACAGGCGCAGGCACTGCTACCGACGATAAGCGGCATGCAGCTGCAGCACGCCAGTAGTGAGGCGCTGGCGACACTGCTGCGTGTACTGGCGCTGCTGACCGCCGCCTGTGCCGCCGTGTTGCGCCTGTTGTTGCGGAAAAGGACAGGTGCCTTGGTCGGGAACATGGTGTAGCAGGCTCATCGCCGCCTCCGCCGTCATCCCGTTGTCGTGTCCCGCTCACGTCGCCTATGCCCACCCGGGCCTAGTCTTGATCGTCCCCGTCCCCCCACACGGAGACCTGCCATGTGGCTGCTCGACCATCTCTGGCCCGGCCGTCGACCCCTTCCTCCCCCGGTCGAGGACGCGCCACAGGCACCGTCACGCCGGCCCTGGCTGAAACGCCCGGCGCGGGCGGGGCGCAGCGGCATGGCGCCCTGGCAGAAGATCGCCACGCCGCCGCGGCGCACGCGCCACTAGCCGGTGCGGTCTGACGGGTGGTTGACCCCGTCGCTGACCGGAATAACCCCCAGCGCGAACGGATCAATGCCCTCCAGGCAGGCCACGTTGTAGCCGTACTGGTCGGGGTTGGAGCGGCGTCGGTGATGGGTGTAGATGCCGCACACCCCGCAGAAGTAGTGCTCGGCCACATGGGTATTGAACTGGTATTTCTGCAGGTGGTTCTGCCCGCGGAGCACCTGCAGGCCCTGACGGGGGACGCTGGCGGCGATGGCGCCACGGCGGCGGCACATCGAGCAGTCGCAGCGGCGGGGATCGACGATCCCGTCCGGCAGGTCCAGCAGCAGCTCGACCGTGCCGCAGTGGCAGGTCGCGCGGTGCCGGGGTTGGACCGGAACGCCGGCCACGGAAGTGATGCCCATCGTTGCTCCTGTGTGATCCATCTGGCCGTCGGGCCGCAGCAGACGGTGCGCCGGCGTGCCTGAACGGACCGTAGATGCCACGGTGAACCTGCTTGTGGCTAACTATGCGGCTTCGGAACCGCGACAGGATGCCAGTGAAAGCCGCAGGACGTTGGATGACAGGAAGTGCCATGGCGCTGGCAGCGTTGTGGGTGACCGGGCTGCTGGCTTACCAGATGCCTGGGCCGGGCTGGCTGTCCACCGGTGCCGCTGCGCTGTGGCTGCTGGTTGCGCTGTGGGCGTCGTGGCGCGTCGCGCGGGGCCATGCTTCGCGCCGCCTGGGCCTGGCGTTCGGGGCATCGCTGGCACTGGCCGGCCTGTGGTGGCTGCTGCTGACCCCGCGCCAGGACCGCGTCTGGGCCGATGACGTGGCCCAGCGCCTGCATGTGGTCTCCTTCGATGGCCGCCACGTGGTGCTCGACAACGTGCGTGACTTCAGATGGCGGACCGAAACCGACTACGACGCCCGTTGGGTGCGCCGCGCGTACGACCTGGACCAGCTGCGTTCGGCCGACCTGGTGCTGTCGTACTGGATGGGCCCGGCCATCGCCCACACCCTGATCTCGTTCGGTTTCGACGATGGGCGCCACGTGGTGTTCTCGCTGGAGATCCGCAAGGAACGCGGCGAATCGTTCTCGGCGCTGGGCGGCTTCTTCCGCAAATTCGAGATGACCCTGGTGGCCGCGGAGGAGACCGACATCATCCGCACCCGCACCAATGCGCGTGGCGAGGATGTCTACCTGTACCGCCTGCACGGCATGGACCGTGCGCAGCTGAAGGAGCTGTTCGCCGCGTACATCGCGCAGGCGCGCGAACTGGATGCGAAGCCGGGCTTCTACAACACACTCACCAGCAACTGCACCACGATCGTCTTCGATCTGGCCCGCCAGATCGCGCCGCGCCTGCCGCTGGACTACCGCCTGTTGCTGTCCGGCTACCTGGCCGAGTACGCACAGGAGGTCGGTGCACTGACCCCGGGTGTGCCGTACGCCGAGCTGCACGACAAGGGCCGCATCACCCAGCGTGCGTTGGACCTGGGCAGCGGCGAACACTTCTCCACCGTGATCCGCCAGGGCGTACCTGGCACCGAGCAGGACCCGCAGTAATGACTCGACTCCTCCTGATCCGCTGGCAGCGTGCGCTGCCGGTGTTGTTCGTCGCCTTCCTGCTGCTGGTCAGCAGCGGTTGCGCGATGGTCACCGTCAAGCAGGTCAAGTCCAGCGATTCGCTGGTCAACAAGCGTGCCGACGTGCTCAATACCGGCAAGCTCAGCCCCGCCGCGCGAGAGACGCTCAGCGCGGCAGGCCTGGACGAATCGCAGTGCGAGAAGGACTTCCTGGTCTGCCGCAGCACGCTGCTGATGACCGACGATCTCAATGTCGAGCAGCGGCTGTCGGCGCTGTCCGAACTGTGGGTGAAGGCCGCGCTGGCGCTGACGCCGAAGAAGACCGCAGCCGGTGATCCGCCGATGAGCGACGCAGCGCTGGACGCCTGGCTGGAAGCCGCGCGCTACGCCTATGCCTACCTGTTCTACAGCGGCCGCTCACCATCGGATCGCGCCTTCGAAGACCGGCAGACACAGGTGCGTGACTACTACAACTACGCGGCCGAGAAGGCGGCGGTGGTGCTGTTCGTCCGCGCGCGCGCCGCTGCGTTGGCGGGCGAGGACTACACGAAGCCGATCTCGGTCGGCAGCTGGTCGCTGGCTTCCAACTACCAGCAGCTGAACCTGAAGAGCATTCCCGCGCAGCTGGTGCCAGCCGGCACGGTCAGCTTCGTCGGGCTGCGCAGTACTTATCGCCGTGATGGCTTCGGTGCCGAACTGGTGATGGTGATGGACCCGCCGAAGCTGGTCGCACCGGTGATCGCACCCGAGGGCGCCAAGGCTGAGGCGCCGCAGGAGGATGAGGACGACGCACGCCGTGGCCGCCGTCATCGCCACGACGATTCGGTGCCCGAGTTCAGTGAGATGTCCTCGATCAACGTCACCGCACTGCTGCGCTTCGAAGGCAGCAACCTGGACGATGTGATGCGCACGCGCCGGGTCGAGCTGGACGCTTATTCGCCCGAAGCGACCGAGCGCATCACCCTGCATGGCGAGCAGGTGCCGCTGGCCGGCAGCTTCACCGCCGCCTATGGCCTGTGGTTGGCGCAGAGCGGTTTCGCCCGGCAATCACTGCGCACCCTGTTCGGCATGAGCGAGAGCATCGGCGAACCGCACATCTACCTGATGCAGCCGTGGGACCCGAACCGCCGCATCATCTTCATGCTGCACGGCCTGGCCAGCAGCCCGGAAGCCTGGGTGAACCTGGCCAACGAGATCATGGGCGACCCCGAGCTGCGCCAGCAGTTCCAGGTGTGGCAGGTCTACTACCCGACCAACGCGCCGATCGCGCTGAACCGCTACGAGATCGCCAACGCGTTCAATGACACCCTCAAGCACTTCGACCCCAACGGCAGCACGCGCGCATCGAAGGACATGGTCTATATCGGCCACAGCATGGGCGGCGTGCTGGCGCGGCTGCTGGTGAGCGACTCGGGTGATGTGCTGTGGGATGACCTGCTGGCCAACTATGACCTGAAGGGCGAGCGGCTGAAGCGGGTGCAGGCCAAGCTGGGGCCACTGCTGCATTTCAAGGCGCAGCCGAACGTGGAACGCGCGATCTTCATCGCCGCGCCGCACCAGGGCACGGATATCGCCGGCAACAGGGTCGGGCGGCTGATCGGTCGCCTGGTACGCCTGCCGCTGACCATTCTCGGCAAATTCGAGGACGTGTTCATGGCGCTGGCACAGGCCGAGCAGCAGGTCGACGGCACCGCCAAGCCGAAGATCCCCAACAGCATCGACAACCTCAAGGCCAGCGATCCATTCGTAAAGGCCGCAGCGCAGCTGCCGATCGAAGCGGGACTGAAGTACCACTCGATCATCGCCCAGCGCAAGCCGGAGCTGCCGGTGGAAAAGTCCGATGACGGACTGGTGCCGTACTGGAGTGCGCACCTGCCGGGTGCACAGTCGGAGAAGGTCATCATTTCCGGCCACAGCGTGCAGGAGACCCCGCAGGCAGTGCTGGAAGTGCGGCGCATCCTGCACCGGGACATCGATGACGTAGGCACGGGGACCCGGTAGTGCCGGCCGCTGGCCGGCACCATCATGGGATTCCCGCGTGCGCGGAGGTTGCCGGCCAGCGGACGGCACTACCGAAACCCGACGGCGCTACACCCGCCGCGCGATCACCACGGCCAGCACCGCCAGGCCGAAGGTGATCGCCAGGCACAGCAGGTAGCCGGTGTGCGGCGCGCTTTCCACGAACAGCGCGAACAACGCACCGGAGACCGCCAGCGCGGTGGTCACCGACAGGGCCTCGCTCAGCTGCAGGGCCGACGTGTTGGCACCCTGCTCATGCGCTGCTGACAGCGAAAGCGTGAGTACCGAGAGGCTGGCGTAGATCATGCCCATGCCGAAACCGGTGACCGTCCAGCCCACCAGGGCCACCGGCAATGGCACTGCATTGAACAACACCGCAAGCGTTGCGGCGATGCCGAGCGTCATCATCGCCGTGCCGACGCGCAGCAGCTGCTGGCGTGACCAGCCGCGCTGCTGGTGACCCTGCAGCCAGGAGCCGGCGAACCAACCGAGTGCGCCGAGGCTGAGCACCGCGCCGGCCCAGCTGGGCGGGAGTCCGCGTTCGCGCTGCAGCAGCAGCGGCAGGTAGGCTTCGCAGGCGAAGAATGCGGCAGCGGCGATGCCGCGCAGTGCGATCACGCTGGGCAGGCCCCTGCGCAGGATCAGCGTTCCGGCCGGCAGCAGGCGATGCACGCATAGCAGCAGCGCCAGCATCGCCACGCCGATGCAGAGCAGGGCGGTCGGACCGTGCTGCTGGCCGCCGAAGTACAGCAGCAGCGCCGCCAGCGATGCACCACTGGCCCAACGTACGACGTTGCCGCGCCCCTCGTCGTCGTTGCTGTCGGCGGAGCGCTGCATGCGCGCCAGCGCAGGCCGCAGCAACAGGGCAGCAGGGACTGCCAGCAGCGGCACCGCCAGGAACACCCAGCGCCAGCCGAGATGCTGCACGATCAGGCCGCTCAGCGCCGGGCCGACCATCGAGGGCACCACCCAGCCCGCCGAGAATGCCGCGAACACCTTCGGCCGCAGGTGCTCCGGGTAGCTGCGGCCGACCATCACGTACAGCGAGACCGAAATCGCGCCCGCACCCAGGCCCTGCAGCAGGCGCCCGGCTACCAGCATGCCCATGCGCACGGCGAAGCCGGCCAGCAGCAGGCCCAGCACGAAGCAGGCCAGGCCGTACCACAGCGGCCGTGCCGGGCCTTGGCGGTCGGCCCAGCGTCCGGCCAGGGTCATGCCGATCACGCTGGTGGCCAGTGTGCCACCGAAGGCCAGCGCATACAGGCGCAGGCCGCTGAGTGCTTCGGCCACCGTGGGCATCGCGGCCGCGACGGCCAATGCTTCGAAGGCGTGCAGCGCGACCAGCGCGACCATGCCGAGGGTGGTGGCGCGGTAGCGCGCGGACAGGATCGATGTGTCAGCCGGCAGGCGGGTGTCGGCGGGAGAGAGGGTCGGGGTCATACCGGTCAGGGGCGGGCCGCGCTTGTCAACGGGCGGCGAAGATAGCAGCATGCCACCTCAACTATAGTTGAGGTCAAGCAATGGCATCCCAGGAACTCAGCGTTGGCGAGGTCTCCCAGCGCAGTGGCGTGGCCGTTTCCGCACTGCATTTCTACGAGCGCAAGGGGTTGATCAGCAGCCTGCGCACCTCGGGCAACCAACGCCGTTACAGCCGCGACGTGCTGCGCCGGCTGGCGGTGATCCGCGTTGCGCAGCGGGTGGGCATGCCACTGGAAGCGGTCGGCCGCGCCTTCGAGAGCCTGCCTGAAGGCCGTGCACCGACCAAGGCTGACTGGGCCAAGCTGTCCGCGCGCTGGCGCACCGAGCTGGAAGTGCGCATCCACATGCTGCAGCTGCTGCGCGATGAACTGACCGGCTGCATCGGCTGTGGCTGCCTGTCACTGCAGCATTGCCGCCTGGCCAACCCCGGCGACGTCCTCGGCGAACGCGGCGACGGCCCGATGCGCTGGGAGTGAGCGACAAAAAGGGAACGCGCTCCCGGTAGCGCCGGGCCATGCCCGGCGGACGAAAACGACTTAATCCCCTCCGCCCCATTTTCTTACCAGACCGTGATGGTTTCGCCGCTCTGGATGCCTTCCACCGCGCGCTGGAAGGCCAGTGCCGCGCGCTGTGCGCTTACCGCCTCGAAGCCTGGGAAGTAGGGGCCGTAGGCGGCCATCGATTCGATCAGTACGTTCGGGCTGACCACGTTGATGCGCAGGCCGCGCGGCAGCAGCTCCAGTGCGGCTGCGCGCACGAAGCCTTCCAGTGCGGCATTCACTGCGGTGGCGTTGACGCCGTCGCGGATCGGCTGCGCGCTGATGATGCCGCTGGTCAGGGTGATCGAGCCACCGGCATTGAGGTGGTGCTGCGCGGCCAGTGCCAGCCGCACCTGTCCCAGCAGCTTGTCCTGCAGGCCGATAGTGAACTGCTCGGGCGTCATCTCCTGCAGCGGTCCGAAATGCACCGAGCCGGCGGTGGAGATCACCGCATCGACTGCGCCGGTACGCGAGAACAGTTCGGCGACGCTGGCGTCGTCGGTCAGGTCCACGCGCAGTTCGCCGCTGCTGCGGCCGGCGGCGAGAATCTGATGCTGTTGGCCGAGCTGACGGGCGACTGCCTGGCCGAGGGTGCCGCTGGCACCGACGAGGAGGATCTTCATGGCGGTTCCTTGCGTGAGGGTGTGAGCGCAGTCTGCGCCGTCACATTGGGGTTAGGTAAGCGGCGTATGATTCGCAGATTCCTAACTCTGGATTAGCAATGGATACCCTCCGCTGCATGCAGGCCTTCGTCGCCGTGGCCGAGCGCGGGAGCTTCGCAGGGGCTGCCGAACAGCTGCAGGTCTCGGCGGTGATGGTCGGCAAGTACATCCAGCAGCTGGAGACGCACCTGGGCACCGCGTTGCTGCAACGGAACACCCGCCGCCAGCGCCTGACCGAAGCCGGCAGCGCCTACCTGGCCGGTTGCCGGCAGGTGCTGGAGCAGGTGCAGCAGGCCGAGGCCGACGTGGCCGGACTGCAGATACAGCCACGCGGGCTGCTGCGGGTCAGCGCACCCACCACCTGGGGCAGCTGCGTGCTGGCGCCGCAGCTGGCCGGCCTGCTGCGCGCACAGCCGCAGTTGAATATCGAGCTGGACCTGAGCAACCGCCGCGTGGATCTGATCGAGGATGGTTTCGATGTGGCGATCCGGGTCGGGCCGCTGCCATCGCAGGAACTGGTGGCGCGGCCGCTGCCGCCGTATGCGATGAGCCTGTGTGCGTCACCGTCGTACCTGCGCCGGCGCGGCACGCCGCGTACGCCCGCCGATCTGGCAGGGCATGACTGCCTGAGCCATCTGGCCTGGCGCGGTGGCCACGGCTGGCAGCTGGCCAACGGTGAACAGGTGGACTGGGAAGCGCGCCTGACCTGCAACGATGGTTTCGCGTTGCGCGAAGCTGCCGTTGCAGGAGCGGGTCTGGTGCTGCAACCGACGGCGCTGCTGGCTGGCGAAATTGCTGCCGGGCGGTTGAAGCCGCTGCTGCGCGACTATCTGCCTGAACCACGGCCGATGCACCTGATCTACCTGCCCGACCGCAGGCCGCGCCCGCGGTTGCAGTGCTTCGTCGATTTCGTCATGACGACATTGGGGCAATGAGCATCCACGCCAGACGTGGATGACGGTGGGTGCCGACCGTTGGTCGGCACGCATCGGGATCAATCATTCGCCGCAGACAGTTCCTGCCCACGCACCTGCGCGGCGCGCAGTGCGGTGTCCACCAGCGCCTCGAAGCCACCGGCCTGGAAGCTCTCGATCGCGGCCTGGGTGGTTCCGTTCGGCGAGGTCACGCGGCGGCGAAGCTCGGCCGGGCTCTCACCGGCTTCATCAAGCATGCGCGAGGCACCCAGCAGGGTCTGCACCACCAGCGTGCGCGCGGCGTCGGCTGGCAGGCCCTGGGCAATACCCGCCGCTTCCATCGCTTCGGCCAGCAGGAACACATAGGCCGGGCCACTGCCGGATACGGCAGTCACTGAATCCATCAGCGCCTCGCTGTCGATCCACACGGTGCGGCCTGCGCTGGCCAGCACCTTCTCGGCCTGTGCGTGCTGCTGCGTGTCCACCGACGGTGTGGCGAACAGGCCGGTCACACCTGCGCCGAGCAGGGCAGGGGTGTTCGGCATCGCGCGCACCACTGCCTGGTCGCCTCCCAGCCAGCGCTGCAGCTGCGCACTGGTGATGCCGGCGGCAATCGACACCACCAACGGCTGGTTTGCCTGGGCCAGCGCCTGCAGCGACTGGCAGACCTCACGCAGCACCTGCGGCTTCACCGCCAGCAGCCAGGTGCTGCCCTGCGCAGCGGCATCAATCGCGTTGTCATGCACCTGCACACCGAAGTCGGCGGCCAGCGCCTGGCGCAGTGCGGCCACCGGTTCGGCGACGTGGATGTGCGCGGCGGGTGTGCCCTGACGGATCAGGCCGGCGATCAGGCTGCGCGCCATGTTGCCGCCGCCGATGAAAGTGATGGAATCAGCTGCCATGGAAAGCTCCTTGGAAAGTCAGGCTGGGCGCGGGCGCGCGCCGAACAGTGCGGTACCGATGCGAACCAGGGTGGCGCCCTCGGCGATGGCTTCGGCGTAGTCGCTGCTCATGCCCATCGACAGCGTGTCGATCTGCACGTGCTGGGCAGCCAGCGACTGGAAAAGTGTGCGCATGCGCACGAATGCATCCCGACGACGCTCGGCTTCGGGCCATGGCGCGGGAATCGCCATCAGCCCGCGCAGGCGCAGGGCAGGCTCGGCGGCAATTGCCGCAGCCAATGCATCCACGTCTTCCGGTGCACAGCCGTGCTTGCTGGATTCATCGTCGATGTTGACCTGGATCAGCACATTCAGCGGGCCGCGTGCGGCCGGGCGATGGCGCGCCAGCGCCGTTACCAGCTTGGGCCGGTCCACGCTCTGCACCCAGTCGAAGTGGGTGGCCACGGCATCGGCCTTGTTCGACTGCAGGTGGCCGATCAGGTGCCACTCCAGCGCCAGGTGCTGCAGCGCCTGCATCTTTGCCAGCGCTTCCTGCACATAGTTTTCGCCGAAGGCCTGCTGGCCCTGTGCGGCCAGCGCAGCCACGGCCTCGGCCGGTTGGGTCTTGGACACGGCCAGCAGGCGCGGATCGGGCCGGCCGGCCGCCTCGGCGGCGGCATGCAGGTTGCTCAGGATCTGGGGCAGGGGAGTGGCCACGTAACGCGTTCCATTGAATCAGGAGGCTATACTGCCGCCCGGGGAAAGATCCTTCCAGTCGAAGCCGTTATTGGGGAGTAGCCGCTCATGGATATCGCCGAACTGCTGGCGTTTTCCGTAAAGAACAAAGCGTCCGACCTGCACCTGTCTGCAGGCCTGCCGCCGATGATCCGCGTGGACGGCGATGTTCGCCGGATCAACATCCCGGCCCTGGACCACAAGCAGGTCCACGCGCTGGTGTACGACATCATGTCCGACAAGCAGCGCCGCGATTATGAGGAATTCCTCGAAGTGGACTTCTCCTTCGAGATCCCGTCGCTGGCGCGCTTCCGTGTGAACGCGTTCAACCAGAACCGCGGCGCCGGTGCGGTGTTCCGTACCATTCCGTCCGAGGTGCTCACCCTCGAGGACCTGGCCTGCCCGCCGCTGTTCCGTGAAGTGATCCAGCAGCCGCAGGGCCTGATCCTTGTGACCGGTCCGACCGGCTCGGGCAAGTCGACCACGCTGGCGGCGATGATCGACTACATCAACAAGAACGAATACGGCCACATCCTCACCGTCGAGGATCCGATCGAATTCGTGCATACCTCGCAGAAGTGCCTGATCAACCAGCGCGAAGTGCACCGCGATACGCATGGTTTCAACGAAGCACTGCGCTCGGCACTGCGTGAGGACCCGGACATCATCCTGGTCGGCGAACTTCGTGACCTGGAAACCATCCGCCTGGCACTGACCGCCGCGGAAACCGGCCACCTGGTGTTCGGCACCCTGCATACCAGCTCGGCGGCCAAGACCATCGATCGCATCATCGACGTGTTCCCGGCCGGCGAAAAGCCGATGGTGCGCTCGATGCTGTCCGAATCGCTGCGTGCGGTGATCTCGCAGGCGCTGCTGAAGAAGGTTGGTGGCGGTCGTACCGCTGCGTGGGAAATCATGGTCGGCACCCCGGCCATCCGCAACCTGATCCGTGAGGACAAGGTGGCGCAGATGTACTCGGCCATCCAGACCGGCCAGCAGTACGGCATGATGACCCTGGACCAGCACCTGCAGGACCTGGTCAAGCGCAGCCTGATCACCCGCAACCAGGCCCGCGACTACGCCAAGGACAAGCGCCTGTTCGAGTAAGGCAGGGCAGCCACGGGCGGCGCGTGCAATGGCGCGGCCGCTCCGTGTTGTTTCCTCCACCGACCGTTACCTGGTAAACCGCTTTTCCGGGAGCCTGCCGTGAACACCACCGCGACCACCATCGATTTCACTTCGTTCCTCAAGCTGATGGCGCACCAGCGCGCCTCGGACCTGTTCATCACTGCGGGCATGCCGCCGGCGATGAAGGTCAACGGCAAGATCTCGCCGATCACGCAGACCCCGCTCACGCCGCAGCAGAGCCGCGACCTGGTGCTCAACGTGATGACCCCGGCGCAGCGCGAGGAATTCGAGAAGACCCACGAATGCAACTTCGCCATCGGCCTGTCCGGTGTCGGCCGCTTCCGTGTCAGCTGCTTCTACCAGCGCAACCAGGTCGGCATGGTGCTGCGTCGCATCGAGACCCGCATTCCGACCGTGGAAGAGCTGAGCCTGCCGCCGATCATCAAGACGCTGGCGATGACCAAGCGCGGCATCATCCTGTTCGTCGGCGCCACCGGTACGGGTAAATCGACCTCGCTGGCGGCGATGATCGGCTACCGCAACCAGAACTCGACCGGCCACATCATCACCATCGAGGACCCGATCGAATTCGTGCACAAGCACGAGGGCTGCATCATCACCCAGCGCGAGGTCGGCATCGATACCGACAGCTGGGAAGCGGCCCTGAAGAACACCCTGCGCCAGGCGCCGGACGTGATCATGATCGGCGAGGTGCGTACCCGCGAAGGCATGGACCACGCCATCGCGTTCGCCGAAACCGGCCACCTGGTGCTGGCCACGCTGCATGCCAACAATGCCAACCAGGCGATGGATCGCATCATCAACTTCTTCCCGGAAGACCGCCGCAACCAGCTGTTGATGGACCTGTCGCTGAACCTCAAGGGGGTGGTCGCGCAGCAGCTGGTGCCGTCGCCCGATGGCCGCTCGCGCAAGGTGGCGATGGAGATCCTGCTGGGCACGCCGCTGGTGCAGGACTACATCCGCGACGGCGAGATCCACAAGCTGAAGGAAGTGATGAAGGACTCGGTCCAGCTGGGCATGAAGACCTTCGACCAGAGCCTGTTCGAGCTGTACCAGGCCGGCGAGATCAGCTACGAGGACGCACTGCGCTACGCCGACTCGCAGAACGAAGTGCGCCTGCGCATCAAGCTCAGCCAGGGCGGCGACGCGCGCACCCTGTCGCAGGGGCTGGATGGGGTGGAGATCTCCGAGATCCGGTGACCTGCGACTCTGTAGAGTCGACTGTTAGTCGACTCTCGCGCGCAGCGCGGGATTTTCCCGGCCGGTGAAAGAGCAGTCGACTAACAGTCGACTCTACCGGGCGCGTAGGCGATTGATGAATTCCAGTCATGACCGACTGTCGTCCAACCGGCTCAATTCATCGCCGCTGCAGGCGTATCGTCAGCACTCCCCCTCTGGAGCACGACGATGCAGACACGTGAACTCGGCCGCAGCGGCCTGAAGGTTTCCGCCCTGGGCCTGGGTTGCATGGGCCTGACCCATGCCTACGGCCAGCCGGTCGAAACGGGCCAGGGCATCGCCCTGCTGCACGCTGCCGTCGAGCGCGGCGTGACCTTCTTCGACACCGCCGAGGTGTACGGCCCGTACACCAACGAAGACCTGCTGGGCCAGGCCTTGGCGCCCTACCGCGACAGGCTGGTGATCGCCACCAAGTTTGGTTTCAAGGACGCGCGCACCGATGCCGGCCTGGACAGCCGCCCGGAGAACATCCGTGCCGTGGCCGAAGCCAGCCTCAAGCGCCTGCGTACCGACCATATCGATCTGTTCTACCAGCACCGCGTCGACCCGAACGTGCCGATCGAGGATGTGGCCGGCACCGTGCGCGACCTGATCGCCGAGGGCAAGGTCGGCCACTTCGGCCTGTCCGAGGCCAGTGCTGCCACCGTGCGTCGCGCGCATGCGGTGCAGCCGGTGGCTGCGGTGCAGAGCGAGTACTCGCTGTGGTGGCGCGAACCGGAGCGTGAACTGCTGCCGACGCTGCAGGAGCTGGGCATCGGCTTCGTGCCGTTCAGCCCGCTGGGCCGCGGCTTCCTGACCGGTGCGATCAACGCCGATACCACCTTCGACGCCAACGATTTCCGCAACAGCGTGCCGCGTTTCGAAGTGGAAGCGCGTCGCGCCAACCAGGCGCTGGTGGATCGCATCAGCACGATTGCGGCAGCGCGCGGTGCGACGCCTGCGCAGGTCGCACTGGCCTGGCTGCTCGCGCAGGCACCGTGGATCGTGCCGATTCCGGGCACCACCAAGGTCCATCGCCTGGAAGAAAACCTGGCCGCGGCCGACCTGCAGCTGGCACCGGAAGAGCTGCAGCGCATCGCGCAGGCGCTGGATGAAGTATCGATTGTTGGTGAGCGCTACAACGCCCAGCGTGCGGCGCAAGCCAAGGGCTGATCACCAGGTGGGTGTGGACCGTTGGTGGTGGGTGCGGACCGTTGGTCCGCACTCCTCAACCCTCACCCCTTCATCGGCCCGCGCAGCGCATCAAGCACCGTGCGCATCGCCACGGTGACGTGGCGGCGCGACGGGTAGTACGCGTAGTAGCCATCGAAGTGGGGGCACCAGTCGTCCAGCACCGAAAGCAGGCGACCATCGTCCAGCATCGGCTGTACCTGGTCCTCCGGCAGCCAGGCCAACCCGCTGCCTGCCAGCGCGGCGGCGCGGGTCATGCCCATGCTGTTGAAGATCCACTGGCCGCTCACACGCACGCTCAGTTCATTGCCGTCCTGGCCGAAATCCCACGGCATCAGCCCGCCATGCGTGGGCAGGCGCAGGGTGACGCAGTTGTGCCCGGCCAGGTCGTCCGGGTGCCGCGGCACCAGGTGCTGGCGGAAGTAGCTGGGCGCCCCGACCACGCGCATGCGCAGCGGCGGGCTGATCGGTACGGCGATCATGTCGCGCGCCAGCCGCTCGCCCAGGCGGATGCCGATGTCGTAGCGCTCGGCCACGATGTCGGCCAACCCGTAGTCGGCCGCCAGTTCCACCTTCAAGTCCGGATACTGCTGCAGCAGCGGCGCCAGCCTGGGCCAGGCGATGTACTCGGCGGCGTGGCCGGTGGCATTGATGCGGATGGTGCCGGCCGGGCGTTCACGGTACTCGGCTAGCGCGGCCAGCCCATCCTCGATCTCGGCCAGGCGCGGGGCCAGCGTTTCCAGCAGGCGGGCACCGGCTTCGGTGGTGGACACGCTGCGGGTGGTGCGGGTCAGCAGGCGCACGCCCAGGCGCTGCTCCAGTCCGCGCATGGCATGGCTGAGCGCGGACTGGGACACGCCCAGCTGGGCGGCGGCCTTGGTGAAGCTGCCCTCGCGGGCAACGTGGACGAAGGCCTGCAGGTCGTTGAGGTTTTCGCGGGGCATGCAGGGATGATACGGCTCCCGGATTGAACGGATCTGTCGATTTCCGGCTCCCCGGCTCGTCGTAACGGTACATCCAACGCGAGGAGCTTCCGCATGAGCACTGACACCAAACCCCAGGGCCCGGCCTCGTACTTCCCCTCCATCGAGAAGACCTATGGGCAGCCGGTCGCCCACTGGCTCGGGCTGCTGGCAGGGAAGAAGGGCCTGAAACACATGGAACTGGTCAGCTTCCTGGAAAGTGAGCATGGACTGGGCCACGGACATGCCAACGCACTGGTGGCGCACCATCTGGCCGGCAAGGGGTGACCGGCGGCTGGCGGAGGGCAGGCTGGGGCGCATTCAGCTGAACGATTTCATCTGCAACTGTCATGCAGATCGTGTCTAATACCGCTCCCCACCTGCTGTTCCCCCACCCGCATGTCCCTTCCTTCCCATGGCCCCGCGCCGTGCGACGACGCTGACGGCCACCTGGTCACCGCCGGTCCGCTGACCCCGCCGCCCGACAGCGCCGGCACCACCGCCGACGACAAAGCGCTGCGTCATTCGATCGCCGAGGACGTGCAAGGCATGGTGCTGGCCACGATGGTGGCCTCGCTGGGCTTGGCCATCTTCGCCAAGGGCGGGCTGATGATCGGCGGCATGGCGGGCATGGCGTTCCTGCTGCACTACGCGATGGGCTGGAACTTCGGCCTGGTGTTCGTGCTGGTCAACCTGCCGTTCTACTGGGTGGCGCTGCGGCGCATGGGTTGGGAATTCACCCTGAAGACCTTCGCTGCGGTCACCGCCTGTGGCGTGTTGACCGACCTGCTGCCGCGCTGGATCGACTTCTCGCACATCAACCCGCTGTATTCGGCGATCGTCGGTGGCGCGTTGTCTGGCCTGGGCATCCTGTTCTTCATCCGTCACCGTGCCAGCCTCGGCGGCATCGGCATCCTGGCGGTGTACCTGCAGCGCACCCGTGGCTGGAGCGCGGGCAAGGTGCAGATGTCCTACGACGCCTGCCTGATGGTGGCCGCGTTCTTCGTGCTGTCGCCTTCCAAGGTGCTGTACTCGGCCATCGGCGCGGTGGTGCTCAGCCTGGTGCTGATGTTCAACCACCGCCCCGGCCGTTACATGGGCGTGTGACCGTTCAACGGGGTTGCCGGCCAGCGGCCGGCACTACCGGCATCCACGCGCGGAGATCCATCAGCGGGCGGCGGCCTGCAGCCACGGCGGTGACAGCATCAGCAGCCGCGCATGCACCGGGCAATCCTCGGCGTGCGCACCGGGCAGGTAGCCCAGGCTCATCAGGAATTCGCCGGTGATCTCGCCTCCGGTGAAGCGGAACGTCTTCTTGAACAGCTTCACCCAGTCGGCCTTGTTGCGTGGGTGGTGCGCATCCAGCCACGCCGCGAAGCTGCCATGGCTGGCCCGCAGCTGCTGGATCACCTGCGCGTTGTGGATCGCCGCCAGCACCTTCAGGCGGTTGCGGATGATGCCCGGGTCCGACAGCAGGCGCGCGATGTCCTGCTCGGCGTAGGCCGCCACGCGGTCCACATCGAAGCGGTCATAGGCTGCGCGGAAGCCATCGCGCTTCTTCAGGATCGTTTCCCAGCTCAAACCGGCCTGGTTGATTTCCAGTACCAATCGCTCGAACAGTTCACGCTCGTCCCGCTGCGGGAAGCCGTACTCGTTGGCGTGGTAGTAGTCGTGCACCGGATGGCCGGGGGCAATCAGGCAGTAACCGCTCATGGGGAAGGCTCGTTGGATTCGGATTCGGATTCGGATTCGGATTCGGATTCGGGTTCGGGATCGATGGCCACTGCAGGGTGCCCGCCGATGGACAGCATCGGCCAGCGCGGTGGCACGAGCGTGAGTTTGCCGTTACGCAGGGCCTGGTTGATCGCCTCGGCCGGCCCGCTGACGGTGCCGAACAGCGCACCGGCCCGGCGCCACTGGGAATCGCTGCCACGTGCGTACAGCACGCAGTCCGGTCCACGGTGGGTGTACAGCTCGCACAGCAGCACTTCGCCGGTACCATCACCGTCCAGGTCGCGATGCACGATCAGGCAGTCGCGCTCGCTCTGTGCGCAGGATTCGCCATTGATCGATCGGGTGGCCAGAGCTTTCCACCAGTCGTCCGGTGGCGAGCTGGATCCCGCGGCCAGCTTCAGCGCGCGCCGCAGGGCGGCGACGTCCTGCGGCCCCTTGTCGAGGCGGTGGCCGTCGTCCCAGCGGGAGGTACGCGCCAGTGCTGCCGCGACCACCTGTGGCGCGTTGGCATCGGCGACGATGGCCGGATCACGCTGCAAATCGCGCAGCGCCTGCACGCCACGGCGGCCAAGATCGAAGCGCAGCACGTTGACGTCACTGCTGGTGATCGCCGGCGGGTCCGCGCGCAGGCGCTCCAGCTGGCTGGACAGGGTCAGCCGCACCGGGTCCAGCAGGGGCGAGTTGCCCAGCAGGGCCAGTGCGAGCACCACCCAGCACATCCAGCGGTTGACCGGTTCCAGCGCCTGCAGCCAGCGGCCCTGGCGACGCAGTACCGCCAGCGCATAGCCCAGGGCATAGCCGGCCACGGCCAGCGCGATCAGCAGTGCCCAGAACCGGTCCACTGTCCACCCGTACTGCACCACGCGCAGGCCCAGCGCATACAGCGCCAGCGCGGCGTAGACCGGCAGCGCCAGCAGGCTGGCCTCGACCAGACGGCGCAGCACGAGAGGGTACGGCGGGGAGTCTTCCCCCTGCTGGTAGACCGCATTGGTGAACGTCACCAGCAGCAGTGACACCACCACCAGCAGGCTGGCGGCCGAACGGGTCTTCCACAGTGGTTCCAGCCCGGCAAGCGGCAGGCTCAGCACGAACAACACGGCGATGAACGAGAGCAGTGGCAGCAGCCCGCGGCAGATCGCGAACAGCACCTGGCGGGTGATCTGGATCGCCCGATGCTGGGTGCGCCCGATCAGCACGCCAAACCCGGCCAGGCTGCCGGTGGCCAGTGCGATGAAAGCATCCTGGCGGAACAGATCGCGGAAGAAGGTGACCTCCAGCAGCTGGAACAGCGCCGCCCACAGCCACAGCAGCAGCCAGGTCAGCCCGGTGAACAGCGCCGCCAGGGCCAGGGTCAAGCCGTTCTGCCAGGCGCGCTCGAACAGCTCGGGGTAGCTGGCGCGCCACTGACCGTGCTGCAGCTGGAACTGCCACCAGGGCAGGGCCACGAACACCGCCACGCCCATGCCCAGGGTCAACGGAAACTGCAGCGCGCCCGATTCCAGTGCGGCCTCGCCATTGAGGTTCCAGCCGATCCAGGCGGCCAGTGCCAGCACCACCACCGAGCCGAGCGCCGCCTGCAGCCACAGGCGGCGTTGGCCCAGTTCGACCAGGCTCAGCGCCACCGCGCTGGGAATGGCCAGCACCCAGGCGTACCAGCAGTAGCGCCAGCCGATATCGCGGAACGGCCCCGCATCGGACAATTCCTGCGCGGCATACAGCATCAGACCCTGCAGCAGGGCGATCAGGACGATGGCGCTGCGTGCCGGCAGGGTCAGGGGCGATGAAGACTGCATCGATGACCTTCCATGGCAAAGCACCATCCTAGCCCATCGCGGTTCGGCGCCATCGCGCGACCATCCCGCCCCCAGCAGGTAGAATGGGCCCATGCCTGTAATGCCGACCTCCCTTGCCGATCACCTGCTCGTCGCGCTGCCGTCGCTGCTCGACGCGACCTTTGCCCGCAGCGTCGCGCTGATCTGCCAGCACGACGAGAACGGGGCGATGGGCGTACTGGTCAACCAGCCTTCCGAATACACGCTGGGTGAAGTGCTTGCGCAGATGGACATCACCACCGGTGATGGCGAGCTGCAGGCGCGCATGGTGCTCAATGGCGGTCCGGTGCATCCCGAACGCGGCTTCGTCATCCACGACGACGCGCGCGCGTGGGATTCCAGCCTGACCGTGGGCGACGGCCTGTACCTGACCACCTCGCGCGACATCCTCGAAGCGATGGCGCGTGGCGAAGGCCCGGCCAATGCGGTGGTCACCCTCGGCTGTGCCGGTTGGGGCGCAGGGCAGCTGGAAAGCGAGCTGTCCGAGAACAGCTGGCTGACCGTGCCGGCCGATGCCGAGCTGGTGTTCCAGCTGCCGCTGGAGCAGCGCTGGCAGGGCGCGGCTGCGCGCATCGGCGTGGATCTGTTCCGGCTGACCGACTACAGCGGCCATGTCTGAGCCGGCCGCGCCCGCACCGGTTCCTGCTGCCCCGGCGATCCGCCGTGACGGCACCGTTCTGGGTTTCGATGTTGGCTCGCGACGCATCGGCGTGGCCATCGGCAGTGCTTTCGCCGCCCATGCGCGCGCGGTGGCCGTGGTCGATGTGCACGGCAACGGCCCGGACTGGACCGCGATCGAGCGCCTGCTCAAGGAATGGAAGCCCGACGGCCTGGTGGTCGGCGATCCGCTTACGCTGGACGGCCAGGACCAGCCCAACCGCAAGCGCGCGCAGGGCTTCGCCCGCCAGCTGCGGGAACGTTTCAAGCTGCCCGTGGTGATGATCGACGAGCGTTCCAGCTCGGTCGAGGCCGCACGCCGCTTCGCCGTCGAGCGCGCCGAAGGACGCAAGCGCCGCCGCGATGCGGCCGCCCTCGATGCTGTGGCCGCGGCGGTGATCATCGACCGCTGGCTGTCGTCCCCCGACGACGCCACCCCCATTCCCTGACTGCACGACTCCCGCCATGACTGCCCAGCAAATCGATGCCTCCGGACGCCTGCGCCACCTGCTGACCCTGGAGGGCCTGCCGCGCGAAACACTGCTGCAGTTGCTGGACCGGGCAGGGCAGATCCGTGACGCCGCAGTCGGCCGTGTCGGCAACAAGCGCCACGTGCTGGCCGGTTCTGCGGTATGCACGCTGTTCTTCGAACCGTCCACGCGCACCCGCAGCTCGTTCCAGCTGGCCGCGCAGCGCCTGGGCGCCGATGTGCTGAACTTCGACGCGTCGACCTCGTCCACGCGCAAGGGCGAAACGGCCTGCGACACGTTGCGCAACCTGGAAGCAATGGGCGTGCGCGGCTTCGTGGTGCGTCACCCCGATGACGGCGCCGTGGCCGCGCTGGCCGAGGCGGCGGGCGAGGGCACCGCACTGATCAACGCCGGCGACGGCCGAAGCGCGCACCCGACCCAGGGCCTGCTGGACATGCTGACCCTGCGCCAGGCCAAGGGCCCGGATTTCTCGAAGCTGAAGGTGGTGATCGTCGGCGACGTGAAGCACTCGCGCGTGGCGCGCACCGACCTGCATGCGCTGCGCACGCTGGGGGTGGGCGAGATCCGCGTGTGCGGCCCGCAGTCACTGCTGCCGGACGACGAGACCCTGAAGGGCTGCGTGGTCGGCGATGATTTCGATGCGATGCTGGAAGGCGCCGACGCGCTGATGATGCTGCGCCTGCAGCGCGAGCGCATGGAAGAAGGCCTGGTGCCGTCGCTGGAGCAGTACCACGCCCAGTACGGCCTGACCAACGAACGCCTGGCCCGTGCCGGCAAGGACGCTGCGGTGCTGCATCCGGGCCCGATCAACCGTGGCGTGGAAGTCACCGATGACGTGGCCGACGGCCCGCAGTCGTGGGTGCTGCGCCAGGTCGCCAACGGCGTCGCCGTGCGCATGGCCGTGCTGGAAACCCTGCTGGGCTGACCACTTTGGTGGGTGCCGACCGTTGGTCGGCGCGGTTGATCTGTCCTCATCCGACCCGGTGGGTGCCGACCGTTGGTCGGCATCGAACCATCAGTGCGGTGAAGTGCGGGCCTGGCCATTGAATGGTTCCGGGCCTACCTGTACTGACGTGGTTGCCCGATAGAAGAGGGATACCGGCAGGCGCACGCTTGGGCCCATGAACCGCGCACGCCTACGCCTTGGCCGTCATTCCCGGATCGGGCAATCCTACATCCTGACCACCGTCACCCAGGAACGTCGACGCTACTTCGATGATGCCACTGCGGCACAGGAGGTGATGGATGTGTTCCGTCGCATTGATGATGATGGCCTGACGCACTCACTTGCCTATGTGGTCATGCCGGACCACATCCATTGGCTTGTTGAGATCCGTGCGTTCTCGCTGGACTACATCATGCAACGCTTCAAATCGAGCAGTGCATTGCGGATCAACCGCATGCTGGGTAAGACAGGACCATTTTGGCAATCGAGCTATCACGATCACGCCATGCGTTCTGAAGAATCACTGTTTCGCCATGCGATGTACATCGTCGCCAACCCGGTCAGGGCGAACTTGGCGAGCTGCGTGGGAGAGTATCCGTATGCCTGGTGCCGATGGGAGATCGATGGGAGGTACCAAGCAATGGATTACCCCGAAGCGGAGAGATAGTGCCGACCAACGGTCGGCACCCACCAATACCCGAGCCGACCAACGGTCGGCACCCACCAATACCCAAGCCGACCAACGGTCGGCACCCACCAATACCCAAGCCGACCAACGGTTGGCCTCCACCAATACCCAAGCCGACCAACGGTTGGCATCCACCCACAGATGTTTCCCAGCAGAAGCTATGGCTCAGCGCTTCTGCGCGAACATCCATTCCCACATCGCCGGGTCGGCGTAGGTGGCGTCCCAGGCATTGTGGTTGCCTTCCGGGTATTCGGTGTAGCGCACGTCACGCGCGTTGGCGTTCTGGAATGCGGCGTGCAGCCGGCGGTCGTCATCCGGCGGCACCACGTCATCCAGCGCGCCATGGAAGATCCAGATCGGCGTCTGCCGCAGGCGCTGGGCAATGGCCGCATACGGGTCGGTTTCACCGGCCACCTGTTCGACGAACAGGGTCGGACGTACCGCGCGCGGGGCCAGCACCGCGCCGCACACCGGCACGATCGCAGCAAATCGGTGCGGGTTGTCCAAGGCGATATTCCAGCTGCCGTAGCCACCCATCGACATGCCGGTCAGATATTGCCGCGCCGGATCGGCACCGAACTCGGCGATCGCTGCATCCAGCGCGGCCAGGGCCACACGGTTGTTGCGCCCGCTCCATTCCCCGCGTCCCGGCGCCTGCGGAAATACGGCCAACGCAGGGAAATCGGCGGCCTGCTCGCGCAGGTACGGTCCCAGCCCCGCGTGGGTCTGCTTCACGCCATCGGCGCCGCGCTCGCCCGAACCGTGCAGGAACAGCACGACCGGCAGTGAGCCCGGTGTACGCGCCGATGCGGCCGGAATGAATACCTGGTAGTAGGCCGTCTCGCCATCCACCTTCACGGCGCGGGCTTCGAAGCGACCCCGCGCGCCATCCGGCAGCGACGTGCAGCCGCTCATCAACAGAAGGGCCAGCAGTGGCAGCCAGCGCGACAGCAAACGGACCATGGGGTTTCCCGAAGTGGCGAGATCGCCTGCATCGTAGTCCGCTGCCGCCAGCGCGGCATCGTGCGCCGCGTCACTGCGGGCGCGGGAAGCTGGCAATGATGTCCAGTTGTTCCTGCGCTTCGGCATTGCCTGCCGCCGCCGCAGCCTGCACCTGCGCCATATCCGGGTGCAGGACCACCAGCAGCGGGTTCTCGCAGACCGGGCAGTCATACTCGGTGGCGTCCTCGTCCAGTTCCATCTCCATGGCGCGCGAACTGCCTTTCCATTCGCAGGCCGGGCAGGTGTGCTGCTGGTCGCGCCAGCCGGGCTGGAAATAGTTTTCGATCGTTGTTGCCATGGGTGTTCCGGTTGGGTGGAGTCAACGACCCGCGTGGCGGGGGCCGATCCTCGATGCGGTCAGTGCAGCAGCACCAGCGTGGCCAGGCCGAGGAAAGTGAAGAAGCCCATCGAGTCGGTCACTGCGGTCAGGAAGATACCGCTGGCCAGCGCTGGATCGAAGCCGAAGCGTTTCAGTGTGAGCGGCACCAGCACGCCGGCCAGCGCTGCGAACAGCAGGTTGCAGGTCAGTGCGATGGCGATCACCGCAGACAGCCCGGGTGAATGGAACCAGGCCAATACGATCAGGCCCAGCACCGAGCCGAGCATCACGCCGTTCAGCAGCGCAACACGCACTTCCTTCCACAGCAGGGTGCGCGCGTTGGAGGCGCCCACTTGCCCCAGCGCCAGGCCGCGCACCATCAGCGCCAGCACCTGGGTGCCGGCGTTGCCACCGAGGCCGGCCACGATCGGCATCAGCACCGCCAGCGCCACCAGCTTGTCGATGGTGCCCTCGAAGTGACCGACCACGCTGGAGGCCAGGAAGGCTGTGCACAGGTTGATCGACAGCCACATCAGGCGGCGGCGCATGGCCCGCCAGACCGGGCTGAACAGGTCCTCGTCCTCGTCCAGGCCGGCGGCGCCCAGCGCCTGGTGCTCGGCCTGGCCACGGATGATGTCGACCACGTCATCGATGGTGATGCGACCAACGAGGATGTTGTTCTCGTCCACCACCGGTGCGGAGATCCAGTCGTGGTCGGAGAACTGCCGCGCGACTTCCTGGTCGCTCTCGCCGACGTCGATGGCCGGCTGCTCGTCGTCGATCAGGCGGTTGATCGGGGTGGTGTCCTCGTGGGTCACCAGCGCCGCCAGCGACACCCGGCCAAGGTACTGATGGCGCCGGCTGACCACGAACAGGTGGTCGGTGTGGTCCGGCAGTTCGCCGCGCAGGCGCAGGTAGCGCAGCACCACGTCCACGTTGACGTCGGCGCGCACGGTCACCACGTCCGGGTTCATCAGGCGGCCGGCACTGTCCTCGGGATAGGACAGCACCTGTTCCAGGCGCTCGCGGTTCTCGCGGTCCATCGACTTGAGGACTTCGTCGATGACCGTGTCCGGCAGGTCTTCGACCAGGTCGGCCAGGTCGTCGATGTCC
This sequence comes from Stenotrophomonas sp. GD03958, assembly GCF_029839005.1. Lineage (NCBI taxonomy): Bacteria > Pseudomonadati > Pseudomonadota > Gammaproteobacteria > Lysobacterales > Lysobacteraceae > Stenotrophomonas > Stenotrophomonas sp. GD03958. The sequence goes on from NZ_JAOBZT010000001.1 coordinate 78,264, forward strand.
AGGTCTTCGACCGCGGCGATGATTTCGTCCGGGTCCATGTCCGCGAGCAGGCTCTCGCGCACGTCGTCGCCGACGTGGACCAGCACCTCGCCGTCATCTTCCGGATCGACCAGGCCCCACACCACCTCGCGCTTGCCCGGCGGCAGCGATTCAAGCAGGTTGCCGATCTCGGCCGGGGCCAGGGTGTTGACCAGGCGACGCACCGGGCCCAGCCGACCGCTGTCCAGTGCGTCGGACAGCATCCGCAGTTGGCGCGCAGTCTTGTCGTGGCGTACGGCTTCAGCCATCGCAGCTCCCGCGGGATAAGAAAAGCCGCGATCCCGGCAAGGATTCGGCAACAGGGGTGTTCAGCGCGTCATTATCGCAAGGGGATGTTTCAACGCATAGCCGAGGGGCGGTGGTTGCGCCGGCCGCTGGCCCGCAATCGTCCCCATCGAAGTCCACGAGATTGCCGGCCAGCGACCAGCACTACCCTCGGCAGTCAGGCCGTTTCGGCCACCAGCGCCAGCCAGCGCTCGATCGCGCGGCGGTCGCGTGCGGCCAGCAGCTTCGGCGCGCGCGCGCGCAATGCGGCCAGATCGGCATCGCGGATCGCACGGCGCACTTCCAGCAGCGTGCCGGGGTGCAGGCTGAACTCGGTCAGGCCCAGCGCCAGCAGCAGCGGGGTCATCCGTGCGTCGCCGGCCATCTCGCCGCAGACCGCCACCGGGATGTGGTGACGCGCGCCGGTCTCGATCACCATCTGCAGCAGTCGCAGCACGGCCGGATGCAGTGGCGAATACAGTTCGCCCAGTGCCTCGTTGTTGCGGTCGGCGGCCAGCAGGTACTGCACCAGGTCATTGGTGCCGATCGACAGGAAATCGACCAGGTCGATGAAGCTCTCCAGCGCCAGTGCTGCCGCAGGAACTTCGATCATCGCGCCCAGCGGCACGTGGTCGGACACCATGTGGCCCTCGCCGCGCAGCTGTTCGGTCAGCTTGAGCATGCGCCGGCGCACCGCCAGCAGCTCCTCGCGGGTGCTGACCATCGGCACCAGCACGCGCAGCTTGCCGTAGGCGGAGGCGCGCAGGATCGCGCGCAGCTGGGTATCGGCCACCTTCGGCCGTGCCAGCGACAGGCGTACGCCGCGCAGACCCAGGGCGGGGTTCTCTTCATTGCTGAGGGTCAGGCCGGTGCGGTCGGCCTTGTCCGCGCCCAGATCGAGCGTGCGGATGGTGACCGGTCGCCCGCTCATGCCCAACGCGGCATCCCGGTAGGTCTGGAACTGTTCTTCTTCATCCGGCAGCTCGTTGCGCTGCAGGAACAGGAACTCGGTGCGGTACAGGCCCAGTCCCTGCGCGCCCAGCGCGTGCGCCTGGGTGACGTCTTCCAGCGATTCGGCATTAGCCAGCAGGGCGATGTCGACCTGGTCGCGGGTGCGGCTGGGCTTGCTGCGCAGGCGGCCGAGCTCGCGCTGCTCGCGCGCATGCTCCTTCAGGCGCGCGCGATAGTCGCGCAGGTTGTCGGCCTGCGGGTTGGCGGTGATGCTGCCGTCGGCGCCATCGATGATCAGCACGTCGCCATCGGCGATGCGGCTGAGCAGCTGCGGAACGTTCACGATCAACGGCAGATGCAGGCTGCGCGCCAGGATCGCGCTGTGCGACAGCGCGCTGCCGGCGGCGGTGACGATGCCAACCACGCCCTGGGCCTGCAGCTGGGCCAGTTCGGACGGGGCGATGTTGTCGCAGACCAGGATCTCGCCGGCCAGGCCCTTCATCACCGGCGCGCGTTCAGGCTGCAGGAACGCGTGGATGCGGCCGATGACATGGTCCAGGTCGTCCATGCGGCTCTTCAGGTAGGCATCGTCCATGCCATCGAAGACCTTGGCCAGGCGGTCACGCTGCAGGCGCAATGCGTAGCCGGCACTGTAGGGACCGCTGCGGATCAGCTCGTCCAGCCCGAACAACAGCTCGGGATCGTCCAGCAGCAGCGCGTGCAGGTCCAGGAACTCGCCCACTTCCTGGTTCAATGCGCCATGCAGGCGCTGGCGCAGTTCGTGCATTTCCGTGCGCGCGGCATCCACCGCACGATGCAGGCGGGCCAGCTCGGCCTCGACCTGGTGGGCGCCGATGCGTTGCTCGGCCACCTCCAGCGCATGCGGCAGGCGTACCCGTGCGCGGCCCATCGCCGCGCCACGGGCAGCACCGTGCCCAGCCAGCAGCTGGACCGGCCGCTGGCCGGAAGGAACCTGGCCGGCGCGCGCGCGCGGCACGCTCAGCTGTCCTCGTCGAAGCGGCGCTCGAACAGACCGACCACCGCTTCCATCGCGGCGGCTTCGTCCTCGCCGTTGATGCGCACCGTGACCGGAGTGCCCTGGCCGGCGGCCAGCAGCATCACGCCCATGATGCTCTTGGCGTTGATCTCACGGCCCTTGGCGGCCATGGTCACGTTGCAGCGGAACGGCGCCAGGGTCTGCACCAGCTTGGCGGTGGCCCGGGCGTGCAGGCCCAGGCGGTTGCTCACGGTGAGTTCTCGTTCAAGCATCGTCGACTATCGCTCCATTACGGGTGCCCGCCGCGGCTGTGGCGGGCAGTAGATCCAGTCCCTGTTCCGGATAATTCATCACCCGCAGCAACATCGGCAGGCTCAGCGCCGATACCCGGCGAACCGGGGTCCCCAACCGGGCCAGCTGCCCGGCTAGGTTGGCGGGGCTGGCGCCGTACAGGTCGGTCAGGATCAGCACGCCATCCCCTGCATCGACCCGCCGCAGGGCGGCCGAGGCGAGCGGGAGCAGGGCGTCCAGGTCTGCGTCGAACGGTACTTCGAAAGCTTCGGTTTTCAGCGGCAATTGCCGCAGGAGCCGGGTCGCCACCTCAAGCAGGGCGGGCCCGACCCCCGGATGTGTTACGAGGAGAATGCCACAGGTCATTACTGCACGTTAACAGGTCAAGGTGAATTGGCGATAGCAGCAGGAGAGGGGCACTGTGTCCCGTATTCAGTGTTGCTCGCGTGGGAGCCCTTTTCCGTTGGAGAAGAGATCCGACCCCATCCGTTTTTCGATGCCTGACAGCGATTCATCCACGCACGCGTGGATCCATCGTGTCGACCAGGGTCGACACCCACCAACAGCACACGGAATCTGTCAGAGGCGGGGCGGTGTGGGTAGGCAGGACCGTTGGCGCCATGGATGGCGCCATCGAGCCCCCAGGGGTGAGGGCGCTTTGCTTGCGAAGCACTGCTTCGCAAGCGCCCGAACGCCCAGCCGCCAGCGGCTGGGCCGGACCGCGGAGCGGGGTTCAGGGCGTGTCCTGCCTGCCCACATCGCCCCGCTATCCCACGGAATGCCGCTTCTGCTGTTGCTGTTGCTGTTGCTGTTGCTGTTGCCGGCCAGCGGCCGGCACTACCGGCGGGTGCCGGGCGCAGCCCGGCCTATCACCCTCAATCCTGTTCGCGGTGATACGTGGCCACATCTTCCCAGCCCATCTCGCGGGCATGCCGTGCCAGGCGCTCGGCCAGAAACACCGAGCGGTGCTTGCCGCCGGTGCAGCCGAACGCCACCGTCACGTAGCTGCGGGTGCCATCCCCCAGTTTCGGCAGCCACGTATCGAGGAAATCCATCAGCTGGGCCAAGTAACGCTGCACGTCCGGCTGTGCTTCCAGATAGTCGCGCACGCCCGGTTCGCGGCCGCTCAGCGCACGCAGATCGGGGTCCCAGTGTGGATTGGGCAGCACCCGCGCATCGAATACGAAGTCCGCCTCGGCCGGCACGCCGCGCTTGTACGCGAACGATTCGAACAGCAGGGACAGTCCGGTGGCATGGTCCAGCGTGAACTCGGTGATGATCCGCCGCCGCAGCTGATGCACGTTGAGGTTGCTGGTATCGATCACCGCATCGGCCTCGCGGCGCAGCGGTGCCGTCAATTCACGTTCGCGTGCGATCGCTTCGGGCAGCGACAGGCCCAGCTGGCTCAGCGGATGACGGCGCCGGGTGTCGGCGTAGCGCTTGAGCACAGCCTCATCGCTGGCCTCGAAGAACAGTACCTTCACTTCCACGCCGGCGTCAGTGGCCAGCTGCCGCCAGTTGCCCAGCTGGCTCAGATCGGCCTGTCCGCGAACGTCGATGCCCACGGCCAGGCGGCGCGGTGCGCTGCCGTCATGGTTGGCCAGCAGGCTGCGCACGAAGTCGGGCAGCAGATTGATCGGCAGGTTGTCCGAGCAGTAGTAGTCCTGGTCCTCGAAGGTCTTCAGGGCGACGGATTTACCCGAGCCGGACAGGCCGCTGACGATGATCAGGGTCGGGGCGGAGGGGGTGACGGTGCTCATGGACAGGCTCTTCGAGGGGCAGGGAAATCAGGGTGTTCGCCGTTCCAGCAGGTTGCTGTGGCGGGCGATGAACATAGCCGCCGGGTCGATGCCCTTGGTGCGCAGGATGTGCAGGCGGGTCGCGGCTTCGGTCAGTACGGCCAGGTTGCGGCCGGGCATCACCGGCAGGGTGATCAGCGGAACGTCCAGGTCCAGCACATGGCGGGTGCCCGAATCGCCGGTCAGGCGTTCGTAGCCATGTGGGGTGGGTTCGGTCATCGGCTTGGTCAGGTGGACGATCAGCCGAAGGTACTTGTTCTTCTTTACAGCCGTGTCGCCGAACATCTCGCGCACGTTGAGCACGCCCAGGCCGCGCACTTCCAGCAGGTCCTGCAGCAGTTCGGGGCAGGTGCCGTCGAGTACGTCCGGGGCGATCTGGGTGAACTCGGGGGCATCGTCGGCGACCAGGCGATGGCCGCGGGTGAGCAGCTCCAGCGCCAGCTCGCTCTTGCCCGATCCGGCCTCGCCGGTGATCAGCACGCCGATGGAATAGATCTCCATGAACACGCCGTGCAGGATCACCCGCGGCGCCAGCGTACGCGCCAGATGGTAGGACAGGTGGTTGAGCAGTTCGTGGCCGCGCTTGGGCGAGAGCCACAGCGGCGTGCCGGATTCGTCAGCAGCGGCGCGGAGGTCTTCCGGGCAGGGCTGGTTGCGGGTCAGCACCAGCGCCAGCGGGTGCGACTGCATGATCTTCTCGATGGTCTCCCAGCGCTGGCGTGGTTCCAGTGCATCCAGCCAGGACAGTTCCTCGGTGCCCAGGATCTGCACCTTGTTGGGATAGATCGCGTTGAGGTAGCCGGCCAGCGAGGGGCGCCGCGAGACGGTATTGCCGGCCTCCAGCTCGCGCTTCTCACCGGACTTGCCGGCGGCCCAGCGCAACCCCAGCCGCTCGCGCTGCTGTTCGAACAGTTCACGGGCGGTGATGCTGGTATTCATGCGGCACTCGCAGGAGGGGTCATGTCCAGCGCCTCGCGCAGCGCCCGGGCATCGCCCGCTTCGCGCAGGGCCTGGCGGATGTCCGGCGCGGAAAACAGTTCGGCCAGCTCGGACAACAGCATCAGGTGCTGGTGGGTGTAGTGGGCGGGGACGGCCATGGCGAACACCAGGTCCACCGGTTCGTCGCCGCCGAAATCGACCGGGGCGGCCAATCGCAGCAGGGCGCCACGGGGGCGATCAAGGGTAGGCGCGCGGCCGTGGGGGATGGCGATGCCGTGGCCGATCGCGGTGCTGCCCAGGGCTTCGCGCTGGCACAGGTTCAGGTAGATCTGTTCGGCATTGGCCTGGCGGCAGGCCAGCAACCCGGCGGCGGCCTGCAGGACGCTGTCACGGTCGGTGGCCGCGCAGAGCTGGGTCTGCACGGCCGCCAGGAGGTCAGTCAGGGGCATGTCTGCGGGGAACGGTGGCGATCAGCCACCATTGTCGCCCACCGGCAGCGGCGCGTGCTGCTGTTTTTTCTCCTTGTGCTTGATCACCAGGCGGTCAAGCTTGTCCGCAAGCAGGTCGATCGCGGCATACATGGTCTGGGCATTGGCCTCCGCGTGCAGGGTCTGGCCCGGGATGTTGAGGCTGGCGTCGACATGGTGTTCGGTCTTCTGCAGCTTGAGGGTCACCCGCGCTTCGCAGTGCTGGTCGAAGTGCTTTCCGATCCGGGCCAGCTTTTCCTCCACATAGGACTGCAGGGCCGGGGTGACTTCGACATCTTTGCCAAACGTTTCGATGCGCATCGGGTTTCTCCTGTGTTCGGATGTGCCAATGAACCTCTCCGCCGGGCGCGGCGGCGCGTCAAGCGATTCTGACCCTTTCGTGCGAGGCGGAAATGTTCATGGCTTCACGATACTTCGCCACGGTGCGCCGCGCTACTGGGATTCCCGACGATTTGAGCAGGTCAGCCAGCTTGGCGTCAGAAAGCGGCTTGCGCGGATTCTCATCGTCGATCAGGCGCCGGATCATCGCCTGGATGGCGGTGCTGGACGCCTCGCCGCCGCCTTCGGTATCGATGCCGGAGGCGAAGAAGGCCCGCAGTGGCAGGGTGCCGCGCGGGGTGCGCACGTGCTTGCGGGCGATCGCACGCGACACCGTGGATTCGTGCAGGCCCAGTTCGGTGGCAATCTCGCGCAGGGTCAGTGGGCGCAGCGCCTGCTCGCCGAATTCAAGGAAGCCGGCCTGCTGCAGGATCAGGCTGCGCACGACGCGCAACAGGGTTTCGCCGCGCTGCTGCAGGCCTTTCAGCAGCCAGCGTGCTTCCTGCAGCTGGGCACGCAGGTAGCCGGCATCGGCATCGCCGCAACGCCGGATAAGCTGTTCGTAGCCGCGGTGGATCACCACCTTCGGCCCGGCATGGGCGGCCAGTGCAGCGCGCCACACGCCGTTCTGCCGCCATACCACCACGTCCGGCACCACGTAAGTGTCCTGCGACAGCGGTGCGATCTGCGTGCCCGGGCGCGGGTCCAGCGAGCGCAGCAGCGCGACGGCAGTCTCGACCTCGTCCATCGGCTGCTTCAACTCATGAGCAAGCCCGGCGACGCCACTGCGTGGCAGCCGTTCCAGCGGGCCTGCGGCAATCTGTCGCGCCAGCGCCAGCCCGGGCGTTTCGCCGGGCAGCACATCCAGCTGCAGCAGCAGGCATTCGCCCAGCGTGCGTGCAGCCACACCCACCGGATCGAAGCGCTGGATGCGATGCAGCACGGCGAGGATCTCGTCCTCGCCGGCGTGGATCGCCGGCAACAGGGTGTCGGCGATGGTGCCCAGCGGTTCGCGCAGATAACCGTCATCGTCCAGTGCATCGATGAGCGCGGCACCGATGCTGCGATCAGGTGGGGACAGATGCGACAGATGCAGCTGCCACAGCAGATGGTCGGCCAGCGTTTCGGTTTCGGCTACGCGCTCGGCGGCGCTGCCATTGTCGTCGTCATCGTCGAAGCTGCCGCCGCTGCCGGACGTGTTCCAGTCCAGTTCCGCCGGCGCCCAGTCGTCGCCGGCATCGGTGCGTTCTGCGGGCGCATCGTTGCCGTTGTCGTCGCCTTCGCCGGCAGGACTGCTGCTGTCACTGCTGTCGGCCCAGTCCAGCAGCGGATTGCTTTCCACCGCCTGCGCGATTTCCAGCTCCAGCTCGGTGGTGGACATCTGCAGCAGCTTGATCGCCTGCTGCAACTGGGGCGTAAGCACCAGTTGCTGTCCCAACGATGTCTGCAGCCGAGTCTTCATGCCTGTGCCGAAAGGAAGGAAAGGGACCCGGCGACTGCTTCACAGCTTGAAGGAATCCCCGAGGTAGACGCGGCGTACATCGGCGTTGTCCAGGATCGCTTCCGGCGAACCCTGGGCCAGCACGCTGCCCTCGGCGAGGATATACGCGCGGTCGCAGATACCCAAGGTCTCGCGCACGTTGTGGTCGGTGATCAGCACGCCGATGCCACGCTGCTTGAGATGGGTGACGATGCGCTGGATCTCACCGACCGAAATCGGATCGACACCGGCGAACGGCTCGTCAAGCAGGATCAGGCGCGGCTGCGCTGCCAGGGCGCGGGCGATCTCGCAGCGGCGGCGTTCGCCACCGGACAGGCTGGCGCCAAGCTGGTCGGCAACATGGCCCAGCTGCAGTTCGTCGAGCAGGCTGTTCAATTCGCGCTCGCGGCCGGCCGCATCCAGGTCTTCGCGCAGCTCCAGCACCAGGCGGATGTTGTCGGCCACGGTCAGCTTGCGGAATACCGACGGTTCCTGCGGCAGATAGCCCACGCCCTGCTTGGCGCGGGTATACATCGGGTCGCCGGTGATGTCCTTGCCGTCGAGCACGATGCTGCCAGCGTCAGCCGCAACCAGGCCGACGATCATGTAGAAGCAGGTGGTCTTGCCGGCACCGTTGGGGCCCAGCAGGCCGACCACTTCGCCGGCGTCGAGGGTCAGCCCGAAATCCTTGACGACTTCGCGCTGCTTGTACTTCTTGCGCAGGCCCTTGGCGACGAGCATTACTTCCTGCTCCCGGCCGGCTGCGCCGGCGTGGTGGCCTTGGGCTGTGCCGCAGGCGCGGCCGGGGTCTTGTTCTTCGGCGGGATGACGGTGCGCACACGGCTGCCGTCACCACCGGAGTTCATTTCGCCGGTGCGGGTGTTGTAGACCATGCGCTGGCCGGCATTGGTGCCGCGCGCGCTGGTGACCTTGTAGTTGCCGGTCAGGGTGATGATCTCGGTCTTGATGTCGTAGTCGATGCGGTCGGCAACGGCATCCATCCAGGTGCCGTCATCGAGCTGCTGCTTCATCTTGGCCTGCTTGCCAGTGAACACCGCGCGCACGGCTTCGCCATCCTTGAGGTAGATCTCGGCCTCGGACGAGCGCAGGTCCAGCGTGCCCTGGGTGATGATCACGCCCTGCGACAGCACGGTCTTGCCGTCGCCGGTGAGCGTGCCGGACTGGGCGCCGGAATCGATGTGCATGTCTTCGTTGCGGTCGGTGGACTTGGCGAAGGCGGCGCTGGGGACAAGAAGACCGAGCGCGAGTACGGCGGCAAAGGGAATCTTCATCGGGGTCCGTTCTACCGGTGGGGGCCTCCCGGGCGGGCCGGGGGCGGAGGGTGGGGCTGCCAGCCCTGCGCCTGTCCGGAGACGTCGCGGGCTGGCGGCGGAATCAGCGTTTGGGCGTGTAACGGCCCTTGGACTGGCTGAGGAAATGATACGTGTTGTTCTTCGAATCCACTTCGAAGCCGACGCCGGACTGTTCCATGCCCGGGCGGGTCATGGTCACCAGGGCGTCGGTGCGGGCGCGGTTCTCCTTCGGGAACACGTCCAGATGGTCGGTGCGGAAGGTGGTCGGCACCACGCCCGGATCGGCCGGGCTGTCGCCGGCCACATTGCCGCGCAGCTTCATCTGGTCGCCCTTGGCGCTGAGCCAGCCGGTCTCGGCACGCAGGGTCCAGTGCTTGCCATCCTTGTCCGGCATCTCGAACAGCGGTGTGGCGATGTTGATGGTCTGGTCGCCACGCTGGCGCTCCAGCCGCGGCGCACGCAGGGTGGTCAACTCCTTGCCGTGCTCATCCAGGGCCACGATCTGGAAGTCGTGCAGAACGTAGTCCACACCCGGCTCCTGGCTGTCGTTGGCCGGGCCCTTGTCGCGGTTGCGCAGGGCGGCCCAGCTGCTGAGCAGCGCCGCCAGCAGCAGGCCGACGCCCAGCAGGGTGCGCCAGTTCAGTGTCGGCAGGCTCATGCGCCGAACCTCGCCAGCACCGCATCCACGTGGCCCTGTGCGGCCAGCAGGATGTCGCACAGTTCGCGGGCGGCGCCACGTCCGCCGTCGGCGCGGGTCTGCCAGTGCACGCGCTCGGCGATCCACGGGTGGGCGTTGGCCGGGGCCACTGCCAGGCCGACCGCGCCCAGCGGCGCCAGGTCCGGCAGGTCGTCGCCCATGAAGGCCACCTGCTCCAGGCCGACGCCGTGCTGCGCGCACAGCGCCTGCACGCTGGCCAGCTTGTCGCCCACGGCGATCTGGGTGTCGATGCCGAGGTCGGCGCCGCGCTTGAGCGCGGACTGGCTGTTGCGCGCGGTGATCAGCACGGGGTGGATACCGTGCTGCTGCAGCAGTTTCAGGCCCAGGCCATCCTGCACGAAGTACGCCTTGCTCTCGTTCCCTTCCTTGTCGTAGTACAGCCGACCGTCAGTGAGGGTGCCGTCCACGTCGAAGCAGGCCAGGCGGACGCGGGCCGCAGCGGCATGCAGGTGGGCAGGGAAGGCGGGCAGCGGGGACCAGGGCATCAGGGCAGCAGGCTCGGTGGGGTCGGGTGGGGCATTACAGACTGAATGGGGTCTACGGACTGTCGGTTAAACCACCCGGGCCCGCAACAGGTCATGAATGTTCAGGGCGCCTACCGCACGGCCCTGGTCATCGACCACGATCAGGCCGTTGATTTTCTGGGTTTCCATCTGCCGCGCGGCCTCCACGGCCAGCTGGTCGGCCCCGATGGTGCGCGGGTTGCGGGTCATCACGTCGGCGATCTTCGCGGTGCGCACGTCAAGCGCGCTGTCCAGCGCGCGGCGCAGGTCGCCGTCGGTGAACAGGCCGATCAGCACGCCATCGGCGTCGACCACGGCGGTCATCCCGAGTCGCTTGCGGCTCATTTCCACCAGCGCCTCGCTGAGGCTGGCGTCGGCACCCACGCTGGGCAGGTCCTCGCCGCTATGCATGACGTCGGTGATGTGCAGCAGCAGGCGGCGGCCGAGGCTGCCGGCCGGGTGCGAGCGGGCGAAATCGTCGGCGGTGAAGCCGCGTGCGTCGAGCAGGGCCACGGCCAGCGCATCGCCCATCGCCAGCGAGGCGGTGGTGCTGGAGGTCGGCGCCAGCGCCAGCGGGCAGGCCTCGGCCGGCACGCTGACGTCCAGGTGGATATCGGCGGCGGTGGCCAGGCTGGACTGCGGGCGGCCGGTCATGGAGATCAGCAGGTTGCCCTGGCGCTTGAGCACCGGCAACAGCATGAGCAGCTCGTCCGACTCCCCCGAATAGGACAGCGCCAGCACCACATCGTCCTCGGTGATCATGCCCAGGTCACCGTGTCCGGCCTCGCCAGGGTGCACGTAGAACGCCGGGGTGCCGGTGGAGGCGAGGGTGGCGGCGATCTTGCGGGCGATGTGCCCGGACTTGCCCATGCCGGTGGCGACCACACGCCCGCGGCTGGCCAGGATCGCCTGGCAGGCCTGCTGGAAGGCCTCGCCAAGGCGGTCGGCCACGGCCTCCAGCGCCTGCCGCTCGATCTCGAACACGCGGCGGCCACTGGCGATCAGGCCGGCAGGGTCGGCAGAACGGGGAGGCAACAGGGATTCGGCCATGCGGACGCCACGCAGCGGAAGTAGAATGGATGCACATTTTATTAGGAAAGCCCGTTGGACGCCGACACCATCCGCAATCTGATCGAAACCGGCCTGCCTGGCGCCCGCGCCGATGTGCGTGGCGACGATGGCGTGCATTTCGAAGCGACCGTGGTCTGCGAGGCCTTTGCCGGCAAGATGCCGCTGGCCCGCCACCGGATGGTCTATGCCACCCTCGGCGACCTGATGGGCGGCGCCATCCACGCGCTGGCACTGAAAACCGTGACCCCGGCCGAAGCCGGCTGAACCGCAGAAGATTCCCAATACATGGCCAAGATCGTTGTGACCGGCGGCGCTGCGCTGCACGGTGAAGTGAGCATCTCCGGCGCCAAGAACGCCGTCCTTCCCATCCTCTGCGCGACCCTGCTGGCCGATGCGCCGGTGGAGATCACCAACGTGCCGCACCTGCACGACGTGGTCACCACGGTGAAGCTGCTGGGCGAACTGGGTGCCAAGGTCACCATCGACCAGGGCACGCTGTCGCGCGGCAGCGCGATCGTGGTCGACCCACGTTCGGTCAACCAGCACGTGGCACCTTACGAGCTGGTCAAGACCATGCGCGCCTCGATCCTGGTGCTGGGCCCGCTGCTGGCCCGCTTCGGCGCGGCCGAAGTGTCGCTGCCGGGCGGCTGCGCGATCGGCTCGCGTCCGGTCGACCAGCACATCAAGGGCCTGCAGGCGCTGGGTGCCGAGATCGTGGTCGAGAACGGCTTCATCAAGGCCAGCGCCAAGCGGCTGAAGGGCGGCCACTTCACCTTCGACATGGTCAGCGTCACCGGCACCGAGAACGTGCTGATGGGCGCGGTGCTGGCCGAAGGCACCACCGTCCTCGACAACTGCGCGATGGAACCGGAAGTGACCGATCTGGCGCATTGCCTGATCGCGCTGGGCGCGAAGATCGAAGGCCTTGGCACTGCCCGCCTGGTCATCGAAGGCGTCGAGCGCCTGTCCGGCGGCCGCCACGAAGTGCTGCCCGACCGCATCGAAACCGGTACCTTCCTGGTCGCTGCGGCGATGACCGGCGGCAAGGTCACGGTCAACCGTGCGCGCCCGAACACCATGGACGCGGTGCTGTCCAAACTGGTCGAGGCCGGTGCGAAGATCGAGACCACCGAAGACACCATCACCCTGGACATGCAGGGCAAGCGACCGAAGGCGGTCAACCTGACCACCGCGCCGTACCCCGCATTCCCGACCGACATGCAGGCGCAGTTCATGGCGCTCAACTGCGTGGCCGACGGCGTGGGCGTGATCAACGAAACGATCTTCGAGAACCGTTTCATGCACGTCAACGAACTGCTGCGCCTGGGCGCGGACATACAGGTTGAAGGCCACACCGCCATCGTGCGTGGCAGCGAGACCCTGAGCGGTGCGCCGGTGATGGCCACCGACCTGCGTGCCTCGGCCTCGCTGATCCTGGCCGGCCTGATGGCCAGCGGGGAGACCACCATCGACCGCATCTATCACCTTGATCGTGGCTACGAGAACATCGAAGAGAAGCTGTCTTCGCTCGGTGCCACCATCCGGCGCGTGCCATGATCCTGCGCGGCAAGTTCAGCCCGCGCCGCAAGGCGCTGCTGGCCTTGGTGCTGATCGTGCTGGCGTGGCTGGGCTATGCCTGGTACGCCAACATCGCCATCACCCAGGGCATCGAGCAGAAGGACATGGACTGGAACGGCGACGGCACGGTCTCGCGTGACGAGATCATCGAATCGTTCTACGCGGTCGCGGTGAACGACAGCCAGGACGGCAACCGCCATTGCCGCACCTTCGTCTGGCGCAGCACCGGCGAGCAGATCCGCGTGGACTGCCGCACCGAGTTCAAGCCCGCTGCGGCCGAGGAAAAGAAGTAAGAAAAACGCCCGCGAAAGCGGGCGTTTTTCCCGGGGCGTCCATCCACGCATGGCGTGGATCTACTCCAGGTTTCCAGTAGATCCACGCCATGCGTGGATGACGTGGATCTCCGGTCAGTTCAGCGCCTTGATGGTCAGGTCCAGCGCATCACGTCCGCCCTCACGCTGCAGCATGCGCGCCGGCACCGGGAACTCCGGCACGATCCAGGCGATCAGCTCCTTGTTGCCGTCGGCGCGCGAGACCTTGGTGGCCTCGTAGCTCTTGCCGCCCACGGTGATCGATTCCTTGCCGACCACGCGGTAGGTCATGTTCTTGATGCGGCCTTCGTCGACCATGCGATAGGTCAGCGGCTTGCCGGCGGCCAGGTCACGGGTGATCGCCAGGTTGATCAGCAGCGCATCCATGTCACCGGCCTTCAGCGCGATGGGGCCGGCACGGTCCGGCTTGATGTCGCCGGTCCAGGTGGCCTGGTTGCTGGTCCAGTTGTAATTGGCCTGCACGTTGCGCTTCTTCACCAGCAGCGCCGAGCGGTCCTGGCTGCTCAGCGGGCGCAGTTGCCCACGCACTTCCTCGAACACGGTGCTCTGGCTCAGGTCGGCCAGCTGGTTCTTCACCTGGAGGCTGTAGCGCCACTTGTTGCTGCCTTCGTTGGACAGGGTCATCGTGCCGTTGGCCTGCATGCCCATGTAGCTGGCCAGGTAATCCGCCTTGAAAGGTTGCAGGGCCATGGCCGGCAGGCTGGCCACGGACAGGGCAGCGGCCGCGATCCAGGCGAGGGGGCGGGTCGGGATGCTCATGCTCAGACTCCTTGGTATTCGATCAGGCGCAGATCGACGCGGTCTTCGCCGTCTTCGCGTTGCAGGATGCGCACCGGGGTGGGGACCCCGTTGGCGATCCAGAGGATGGTTTCATTGTTGCCGCCGTTGGTCCGGTAGACCCGCAGCGCGTTGTAGGACAGGTCGCCGACCTCGACGTTCTCGGTCTGCGGCGCGGCCTGGTAGTCATGCTGGCGGACCTTGCCCATGTCCACGTAGCGGTAGTGCATCGCGGCGCCTGGGCGGGCGTCGCGCATGATTGCCAGATTGATCAGCAGCGCACTCTGGTCGCCCGGCTGCAGCGGAATCGGCTGTGCGCGCTTCTTCTCGACATCGCCGCTCCACTGCGCGGTACCGGCCTGCCAGTTGTACGTGCCGACCGCCTTCTTGCCGAGAAACAGGCCTTTGCGCACCGTGCTCTGGCTCAGCGGTGCATAGGAGCCAGCGCGCTCCTCGAAGACCGTGCTCTGCTCGATGTTCAGTCCCAGCACGCTGGCGAACCCGCGGCGGCCGACCACCTGCATGTCCACCCGCCACTGGTTGCCGCCGGTGTGGGTGACCTGCATGCTGGCGTCGCCGGCCTCCTTGCCCTTGTAGAAGGCCTGGTAGGTGGCGCTGAACGGCTGCAGCGGCGGCGGTTCCCACGCCAATGCCGGCAGGGCCGGGGCCGTCGTTCCGGCCGGCGGTTGCACCGCTGGCGCCGGAACCGGCGAGGCAGGCGCCTGTGCCTGGCCCCAACCCACGCCGGGAAGCACGACAAGCGACAGCAGCAATGAAGTGGACAGCAGGGCCGTGGTCTTCATGGAGGACAGGAGCTGCAGGAGGGGGGCAGGATGCCAGCCCCGCAGTCAGCGGGGCGTGTGCGTGGGCGTTACCGGTTCAGGTTCCCGGCGGAATCTAGGACCAGTGGGCTAAACAGGGGGTGACCATCCAGCAGTGGCTGGCCCTCCCGTTCAGCCAGGCGGCCGGCGCACAGCAGCTGCAGGGTGGCGATCAGCAGCGGATGCTCCACCGCCAGCACACGCGCCGCCAGGCTGTCGGCGTCATCGCCGGGCATCACCGGCACCCGCGCCTGGGCCAGCACGGCGCCGGCATCCAGCTCGGGCACCACCAGGTGCACGCTGGCCCCATGCTCCGCATCGCCGGCGTGCAGCGCCCGCGCATGCGTGTCCAGCCCCTTGTGCAGCGGTAGCAGGGAGGGGTGGATGTTGACCAGCCGGCCATTGAAGCGCTGCACGAAGGCGGCGCCGAGAATGCGCATGTAGCCGGCGCAGACGATCAGATCCGGCGCGACCGCGGCCAGTGCATCGCCCAAGGCCTGCTCGTAGGCGGCGCGGTCACCGAATTCTTTCGGTGCATGCGCCCAGCGCAGGCTGTCGCCGACCCGTTGCAGCGCGGCTGCGGCTGGGCGGTCGGAGAACACGCCGACAACCTCGGCGGGCAGGCGGCCGTCAGCAATTGCGTCAAGGATGGCCTGCAGGTTGCTGCCGCGGCCGGAGGCGAGCACGGCAATGCGGGTGGGCGTGCTCATTGCCGGGCACTCCGGCGGATCAACGGCCAGGTCAGCAGACTGCCCAGGGTCGCCAGCAGCATGTCGGCATGAGCGTCCCACATGTCGCCCTGCTGCCCGTTGTAGGCCTCGGCGGCGTCGGGCGACAGGGCAAGCGCGATGGCCCACTCGAACCACTCGTAGACCAGGCTGGCGCACATCACCGTCATCACCGCCAGGCTGAAGGCCTGGCCCAGGCGCAGCGCCGGCCAGGCATGCCGGGCCAGCTGCAGCAGCGCGGGGGTGAAGCAGACGCCGAACAACAAGTGGATGAGACGGTCGAAGTGGTTGCGCTGCCAGCCGAAGGCGGCATTCGGCGACCAGCCGGCCAGCGCCTGTGCCCAAGCGTCGTAGGGCACGTTGGAGTACAGCCAGCGCGCGCCCACGCAATGCAGTGCGATGAAGCCACAGATCGCGATGAAGGCGCCATTGCCCAGCCAGCCACGACGGTCCACCCAGAGCAGGGCAGCCAGGCCGACGACGGTGAGCGAGCTGTGCAGGGCCTGTTCGACGGGCCACAGCGGATCGATCCAGCTGACCAGGAACACGGCCAGTACGGCGGCGAAGGCCAGCTTCTTGGGCAGTGAAACACGATAGCCGCGGGCAGTGGCGTTTGCGGCGGTGGCGGGCGCGGACATGTCGGATCGGTCAGGAGGAAGCGATGGGTTGCCTGCGGGCTCAGGCACTGAGGTGGTCGCCGCGGTCGAACAATGCGGCCATGTCAGGCTTGGACAGGAACACCCGGGCATAGGCCGTCAGCGCCATGCCCAACGGGCCGGCAAGCACTGCCAGCCATGCCGCGCGCTGGCACCAGGCCAGCCCGGTGCGGCGCGACAGCAGGCGCGCGGTGTGCAGCTGTACGAAGCCAAGCGCCGCCGCCAACAACGAAATGACCCCGTAGACCGTGGCCAGCGCCGCGCCTTCGTCCAACCCGCGGGAACTGGCGACCAGGCCGATGAAACCGAGGAAGGCCAACGCGGCCAGCCAGTGGAAACCTGCCAACGCGTAGAACAGCACCTTCAGCGTCTGCAGGTGGCTGGCCAACTGCAGCTGCGCCAGGGTCTGCTGTGGCAATGGCGGAGGCGCGCCCGGCATCGTCATGCAGCCGTGCCAGCTGCATCGAAGGCGGCCTTCACCTGCGGGCGCAGCAGTGTGACCAGGGTGAACACCCCTAGAACGGTGCCCAGCGGCGCGAACAGGCAGAGCAGGCCGGCCACGATCAGGCACAGCAGGTAACGACGCCGCCGGGCCACGCAGCGGCCGGCATGGATGACGAATGCGGCCATGCCCAGGCCGCCGGCGACGAACACGGTCCCCAGGACCGTGAACACCCAGCCGAACAGGCGCTGTTCGGCCGGCGACGAGGGCTGGCCCCCGGAGTTCATCGGCAGATGGCCGCTCAGCGCACTGATGCCGAGCACGATGTACAGAATGAAAAACAGCGAGAGCAGCGCAATCAGGCCACCGAACACATAGTGGGCGATGGACAGCGCGCGCAGGTGGTCAGCGTCCTGCCTGCTGAAGACCGGCACCGCCGCCAACGGCGGTGGTACCGGGGTGGGTGCCAGGGGGGGCGTTGCGTCCATGCGGGCTCCTGGTTGCCGGGCTCAGCCGATGTGGACGCGCTCGGCGCCTTCGGCGGTGACCACCTGGCCGATGGTCCAGTGCTCCAGGCCCTGCGCCCTGACCGCCTCGGACACGGCAGCCTCCTGGTCCGGCGCGACGATCAGCACGAAGCCGATGCCGCAGTTGAAGGTGCGCCACATCTCGCTGTCGGCCACGGCGCCTTCCTTCTGCAGCCACTGGAATACCGGCGGCAGGGTCCAGGACGAGGCCTGGATGTCCAGGCCGAGGCCGTCGGGCACCACGCGGATGATGTTCTCGGTCAGCCCGCCACCGGTGATGTGGGCCATGCCGTGAATGGCCTCGCCGTGTGACTTCAGCAGCGCCAGGATCGGCTTGACGTACAGGCGGGTCGGCGCCATCAGCGCATCGACCAGCTTCACGCCGCCTTCCAGCTCCAGCTCGGCCGGGCGGCCGGCACGGTCGTAGATGCGGCGCACCAGCGAGTAGCCGTTGGAGTGCGGGCCGGACGAGGCGATGCCGATCAGCACGTCGCCGGCAGCCACGCTGGCGCCGTCCTTCAGCTCGCTCTTCTCGACCGCGGCCACCGTGAAGCCGGCCAGGTCGTATTCGCCCGGGGCATACATGTCGGGCATTTCAGCGGTTTCACCACCGATCAGCGCGCAGCCGGCCTCGGTGCAGCCGTTGGCGATGCCGCCCACGACCGCCGCGGCGGTGTCGATGTCCAGCTTGCCGGTCGCGAAGTAGTCCAGGAAGAACAGCGGCTCGGCACCCTGTACCAGCACGTCGTTCACGCACATGGCGACCAGGTCGATGCCGATCGTATCGTGGCGGTTCAGCTGGTGCGCCAGCTTCAGCTTGGTGCCCACGCCGTCGGTACCCGACACCAGCACCGGCTCGCGGTACTTGTTGGACAGGTCGAAGAGGGCGCCGAAGCCGCCCAGGCCGCCCATCACTTCCGGCCGGAAGCTGCGCTTGACCAGGGGCTTGATCCGCTCGACCAGCTCGTTGCCGGCGTCGATGTCGACACCCGCGTCACGATAGGTAAGGGGGGAGGGGGCGGAAGACGGGGTGTTGGTCACGGGCGTCGGCGCTGGCAGGGGTTGAACGGGCGATTTTAACAGGCCGCATTGGCGCAAAGGCCGTATTCGGGCAACAATTCCCCCGGATACGTCGAGCCAATGGATGTCCTGATGCGCCGCAGCCTGATTCTGACCCTGCTCCTTGCGCTGAGCCTGCCGGTGGCCACGATGGCCCAGAGCGGCCTTCGCACCGAGGGTGATGTCGCCACCGCCAGTGGCGCGTACGAGGCCGAAGTGCCCGTCAACAGCCAAGCCGAAGCCGATCGCAACGGCGCCCTGGCCCGCGCCCTGAGCGTGGTACTGGGCAAGCTGTCCGGTGATCGCAACGTGATGTCGCGCCCCGGTGTGGTGCAGGCACTGCGCAATGCCAAGGACTACGTGGCCAGCTACGACTACAAGCAGGACCAGAGCGTAGGCGCCAGCGGCGCGCCGAGCTTCCGGACCCTGCTGGTGGCCCGTTTCCGCGAGGACGACGTCGATTCGCTGGTCTCGGCGCTGGGCCTGCCGCTGTGGCCGCAGCCGCGACCGAAGCCGGTGGTGTGGCTGGCCGTGGATGACGGCAGCGGCCCGCGCCTGGTCAGCGTGCAGCAGGCCAATGCCGCCCGCCCACTGCTGAACCGCGCCATCGAGCGCGGCTACAAGCTCGGCCTGCCCAGCGGCGGTGCCGCCGAGCAGGCGCTGGCCGGTGCCATCTGGCGCCAGGACAGTGCCGCCGTGGCCCGCGCCTCCTCGCGCTACTCACCGCCGATGCAGCTGATCGGCAAGCTCTACCGCGCCAACGGCGGCTGGCAGGCGGACTGGGTGTTCGTCGACAACGGCCGTGAGCTGAACAAGTGGACCAGCAAGGACGCCAACGCCATGCGGGCGATGGCGGCCGGCGCCGATGGCGCCGCCGATGCGCTGGTCAGGCGCTATGCGAAGGCCGGCGCCGCCGTCGGCCAGGCCGGAACCTACCGCGTGGTGGTCACCGGCATCAACAGTGCCGACGACTACCTGCGCCTTGCCGCCGGCCTGCGCGAGGTGCCGGTGGTGCGCAACGTCACCCCGCTGCATGCTTCGGCCGGCCAGCTGGAGCTGAGCCTGGAGATGACCACCGGCCTGGCCGGCTTCAACCGCATGCTGGGCGACAACGGTGTACTGGTGCCGAGCGCGCCGCTGCCGGCCCTGCCGACGCCGATCGACGACACCACCGGTGCCCCGGTCGCAGCACCGGTCAGCAATGAGTACCGCCTGCGATGACCCTGACCCCGGAAGCGGAAATCGCGCAGTTCCTGCGCCGGCTGAAGTACATCCTGTTCGCCGGCCTGGTCGGCTGGGTGGTGTGGCTGCTGGCCCCGATCCTGACCCCGTTCGTGCTGGCGCTGGCACTGGCCTGGCTGGGCGACCCGCTGGTGGACCGCATCGAGGCCACCGGCCGCTCGCGCATGACCGGCGTGGTGCTGGTGTTCGCGGCGATGGTGCTGGTGATCGTGGCGCTGCTGCTGGTGCTGGTGCCGATGATCGAGCGCCAGATCACCACCCTGATCGCGGTCGCGCCGCAGGCGCAGGCGTGGCTGATGGAAAAGGGGATTCCCTGGTTCGAGCAGAAGACCGGCCTGGAAGTGATGCAGTGGCTGGATCCGGACCGCCTGATCGAGTGGGTGCGCAGCCACTGGCAGCAGGCCGGCGGCGTCGCCACCACGTTCATGGGCTACGTCTCGCGTTCGGGTTTTGCGATGGTGACCTGGGTGGTCAACATCCTGCTGCTGCCGATCCTGGCGTTCTACTTCCTGCGCGACTGGGACAAGCTGGTCGAGCGGGTGGCCTCGGTGATTCCGCGCAACCACATCGGCACCATCACTGCGCTGGCGCGTGAGTCCAACGAGGTGTTGGGGGCGTTCATCCGCGGCCAGTTCCTGGTGATGCTGGCATTGGGCGTGATCTACGCCGGCGGCCTGTCGTTGGTAGGCCTCAAGCTGGGCCTGCTGATTGGCCTGATTGCCGGCCTGATCAGCTTCATCCCCTACCTGGGCGCGACCACCGGCGTGCTGATGGCGGTGATTGCCGCGCTGGTGCAGGCACAGGGCTTCGACCTGAAGCTGCTGATCCTGGTCGGCGTGGTGTTCACCGTGGGCCAGCTGCTGGAGAGCTACGTACTGACCCCGCGCATTGTCGGCGACAAGATCGGCCTGCATCCGGTGGCGGTGATCTTCGCGGTAATGGCCGGCGGCCAGCTGTTCGGCTTCCTCGGCATGCTGCTGGCGCTGCCGGTGGCGGCGGTGACCAACGTGCTGCTGCGCTATGCGCACCAGCGTTACCGCCTGAGCGAGCTGTACGTGGGCGAGAAGCCGGCGATCGTGCTTGATGGCGTGGTCGATGCGCCCCATATCATCGTTCCGACCGACAAGGGCCCCGACCTGAAGTGATGGGTGTGCCGCAACTGCCGCTGGCCCTGCATTACCCGCGGGACCAGCGCTTGGAGACCTTCATCGGCGCGCCGGATGGCGCGCTGGCGCAGCTGCGTGCGATCGCGGTCGGCGCCAGCCACGATTGGGTCTACCTGGAAGGCGCGGCGGGCACCGGCAAGACCCACCAGGCGCTGGCGACGTGCTCCAGCGCCGAGCAGGCCGGGCGCCTGCCGACGTACGTGCCACTGGCCAGCGCCGCCGGCCGCGTTCGTGCAGCGCTCGACGGGCTGGACGCACGCGAACTGGTGGCGCTGGACGGGCTGGACGAGGTTGCCGGCAACCGCGAGGACGAGATCGCGCTGTTTGATTTCCACAACCGCGCGCGTGCAGCAGGCGTGACCGTGCTGTACACGGCGCAGAAGGCGCCGGAAGAACTGGGCCTGGTACTGCCGGACCTGCGTTCGCGGCTGGGCCAGTGCGTGCGCGTGCTGCTGCAGCCGCTGGATGAGGAAGGTCGTGCTGCGGTGCTGCGCGAGCGCGCGCTGCGACGCGGCCTGGCCATCGACGAAGCGGCCATCGAGTGGCTGCTGTCGCACACCGGGCGCGAGCTGGGTGGGTTGATCACGCTGCTGGACTGGCTGGACCGCGAATCGCTGGCGGCGAAGCGGCGGATCACCGTGCCGTTCCTGCGCCAGGTGCTGGAAGAAGGCCGGCCTCGTTACTGAGGGTGGGGTTTGTTTGCAGGGCTGCGCCCTGCACCCGCGGTAGTGCCGGCCGCTGGCCGGCAACTTCAACAGCAACGTCAAATGCTGGCTTCCTGAGGGGGGCGGGGTGGCTCAGGTTGCGGGGGACGGCGCAAGTACGTCCATGTAGCCTCGATCGCGCCATCCATGGCGCTCACGCCCCCGCAACCGGACCCACCCCGCCTTCGACAGGTTCCCGCGATCTGCCGGGACTGCGTACTGCACTGCTGTTGGTGGGTGTCGACCATGGTCGACACGTGTCTTGCTTGTGGTGGGTGACGACCGTTGGTCGTCACCGGAGCAAGCGCAGCGAAGCGACCCGCTTTTGCTTTTCTTTCCTTTCTTCCGTGGCTGGACGCCCACGGAAACTGTCAGAGGCCGGGCGGGTGGGCCATGCAGGGGCGTTGGCGCCATGGATGGCGCCATCGAGCTTACAGGGGTGAGAGCGCTTTGCTTGCGAAGCACTGCTTCGCAAGCGCCTGAACGCACAGCCGCCAGCGGCTGGGCCGGGCCCCGGAGGGGGACTTGCAGCGTCCCCTGCGCAGCCCACCCCGACCGGCCAAGCACGGCTTCTGCTTTCAATGAGTCCAGCCACGAGGGGCTCAGCCGTTCGCCGCCAACTCAACATCCAGCGCATGCAGGCGATCCACGGTACCCACATCGGTCCAACGCCCGCGATGGTGCTGCCCGGTCATCAACCCCTGCGCCATGAAATGCTTCTGCAGCGGCACCACCGAGAACTTCGGCGGCATCCGCTCGCTGCCCGGCGCATCGCCGATCACCGCGCGCCAGTCGGCCACAATCGAGGGGCGGTACACGCCGATGCCGGCATAGGTCAGGCACGGCCCTGCGCGGTCGTGGTGCAGCAGGCCCTGCGCATCGAGTCGGTAGTCACCGTCGGGGTGTTGCGCCGGATTGTCGACCAGCACCAGGTGTGCCTGGCCCTGCGGCTCGCGCGGCAGCGTGGCGAAATCGAAATCGGTCCAGATATCACCGTTCACCACCAGGAACGGGGCATCGCCCAGCACCGGCAATGCGTTGAGGATGCCGCCGCCGGTTTCCAGCGGGGTCGCTCCTTCGTACAGGAAATGCAGGTGCAGGCCCCATTGGCTGCCATCGCCCAGCGTCGCCGGGAACTGTTCGGCCAGCCATGCGGTGTTGACCACCACCTCGCGCACGCCGAGTGCGGCCAGGCGTTCCAGGTGCCAGACGATCAACGGCTTGCCAGCCACTTCCAGCAGCGGCTTGGGCGTGTGCAGGGTCAGCGGGCGCATGCGCTCGCCGAGGCCAGCGGCAAAGACCAGCGCCTTCATCGGGCCACGCGCATCGGTGCACCAAGCTCGGCCAGCGCCGGCTTGATGCGCTCGTCCAGCAGCTGCTGCAGCGGTGCCAGCTCGCGGTAGCGCGGCAGTACTTCATCCAGGTAGCCGATGAAGCGCGGCGCGTCGTCCAGGTAATGGCCCTTGTTGTCGCGGTAGCGCAGGCGGCAGAACAGGCCAAGGATCTTCACGTGGCGCTGGATACCCATCCAGTCGGCATCGCGCAGGAAGGTGGCGCGATCGGGTACCGGCAGGCCGGCGTCGCGTGCGCGCTCGTGGTACTGCGCCAGCCACTCGTCCACGCGCTGCAGCGGCCAGCTCAGGAAGGCGTCCTTGAACAGGCTCACCGCATCGTAGGCGATCGGGCCACGCACCAGGTCCTGGAAATCCAGCACCGCGGGGCCGTCCTCGACCGGCATCAGGTTGCGCGGCATGTAGTCGCGGTGGGTCATCAGCTGGGCCTGGCCCAATGCGTTGTCCATCAACCGGCGGTGTACCAGCTGCAGCCCTTCAATCTCGCCACAGTCCAGTTCCAGCTGCAGGTGGCGCTGCAGGAACCACTCGTCGAACAGGCCGGCATCGCGCTGCAGCAGCGCTTCGCCGAACTGGCCGAAGTCGGCCGGCACCGGGATCGCCTGCAGGCGCAGCAGCTGTTCGATCGAGCGGCCGAACCATTCATCGGCGTTGCGCTCGTCGAGGATCCTGGCCAGGGTCGGGCCGCCGAGATCTTCCAGCAGCAGGAAGCCGGCTTCCAGGTCCTGCGCCAGCAATGCAGGCACGCGCAGGCCGTTGTCGTGCAGCAGGCCGCGCATGCGCAGCCACGGCCGCGGATCTTCCAGCCCCGGCGGAGCGTCCATCACGATGTGGCTGCCGCGCGTGCTGGTGGTACGCCAGTAGCTGCGCATGCCGGCATCCACCGAAGCGCGTTCGACTACCGCGTTGGCGTCATCGAGCTGGGTACGGGCCCACTGCAGGCGCTGCGCGCTGCGCTGGGGATCGGAGGCGGGTTCGGTCATGCGGGCATATCCGGGCGCGCCGGGCGCGCCAACGTCGGGAGCAGGAGGGGAAGGAGGGACGGGGTCAGCGGCGGCCGCTGAACAGGCGCAGGACGGCCAGCACGGCCACCGCGCCCACTACCGCACCGAGGAAACCGGCCGGTTCGCCGGGAGCGTACCAGCCCATGTACTGGCCGAACCAACCGGCCACCAGCGCGCCAATGATGCCCAGCACGATGGTCAGCAGGCAGCCCATGCGGTTGTTGCCGGGCATGAAGAAGCGCCCGAGCAGGCCGACGACGAAGCCGACCAGCAGGATGTACAGCCAGCTGCTGCTGCCGAACAGACCATTCATGTGCATGTGTTCCGCTTTGGGTGGACGCAGCCTAGCAAGGCCAGGCTGCGTCCGTCACGGTGTGCCGTAATCAGCAGCAGCCGTGGTCGCCGTGGCGGGTGCCGCTGTCGGCAGCCACTGGCGAACCGCTGGTCTCGCCGCGCAGGCTGGCGGCATAGTGCTCGCTGATCACCTTGGACACGCAGGCGGTGACCTTCTTGCCCATCGGGATGTGCAGGAACTCGTTGGGGCCATGTGCATTGGAATGCGGGCCGAGCACGCCGGTGATCATGAACTGCGCGCCCGGGAACTTCTCGCCCAGCATGCCCATGAACGGGATCGAGCCGCCTTCGCCCATGTACATCGCCGGCTTGCCGAAGAAGGCCTGGCTGGCGTCGTCAATGGCCTGGGTCAGCCACGGCGCCATGGCCGGTGCGTTCCAGCCGGTGGAGGCCTTTTCCAAGTCCAGGGTGACCTGCGCGCCGTTCGGCGGGTCGCGCAGCAGCGCTTCCTTCAGCAGTTCCCCGCAGGTCTTGCCATCGGCAGTCGGCGGCAGGCGCAGCGAGAGCTTCACCGAGGTCTGCGGACGCAGCACGTTGCCGGCCGATTCCAGCGGCGGCATGCCACCGACGCCGGTGACCGACAGCGCCGGGCGCCAGGTGCGGTTGAGCACCAGCTCGGTCAGGTCCTCGTTCATGGGGCGCAGGCCGTCGACCATCGGGAATTTCTCGAAGATCTCGGTATCCACCACTTCGGCCGCGCGCTTGGCCTGTTCCAGGCGTTCGGCCGGGATTTCCACGTTCATGCCGTCGATCAGGATGCGGCCGGTGTCCTGGTCCTCGATGCGCGACAGCAGCTGGCGCAGCAGGCGGAAGCTGGACGGCACCACGCCGGAGGCATCGCCGGAATGCACGCCTTCGTTGAGCACCTTCACGGTGAAGTTGCCGCCGGTCAGGCCGCGCAGCGAGGTGGTGCACCACAGCTGGTCGTAGTTGGCGCAGCCCGAATCCAGGCAGACCACCAGCGACGGCTTGCCGATGCGGTCGGCCAGGTGGTCGACGTAGGCCGGCAGGTCATAGCTGCCCGATTCTTCACAGGCTTCGATCAGCACCACGCAGCGGGCGTGCGGCAGGCCCTGGGCCTGCAGCGCCAGCACCGCAGCCAGCGAGCCGAAGATGGCGTAGCCGTCATCCGCACCGCCGCGGCCATACAGTTTGTCGCCGCGCAGGACCGGGGTCCACGGGCCGAGATCGTCGTCCCAGCCGGTCATTTCCGGCTGCTTGTCCAGGTGGCCGTAGAGCAGGATGGTGTCGTCGCCGGTTTCCGGGCCGGAGGCCGGAATTTCCAGGAAGATCAGCGGGGTGCGGCCTTCCAGGCGCACCACTTCAACCTTCAGGCCGGGCAGCTGCTGGGCCCTGGCCCAGTTCTCCATCAGCGTGACCGCCTGTTCCATGTAGCCGTTCTGCACCCAATTGGCGTCGAACATCGGCGACTTGTTGGGAATGCGGATGTAGTCGACCAACTGCGGGACGATTTCCCTGTCCCACTTGTCATTGACGAATTGGCCGAGCTTGGCGCTGTCCATCTGAAACTCCGGTTGCATGGGCTGATCCCGCCATTCTACGCCTGTGCCACGGGTAGGGTTTTTCCTACATCACGTCGGGTATTTGGCTGGCTTTTAGAAATCCAGGAAACCGATAGGCTGTGTGCATGTGGTGACGGACACTGTTCCTACCGACGGGATTGCCGGTCGGGACGTCCAGAATCACAAGGAGATACACGTCGTGCCTTGGAGTGTCGTGTTGAGGGCACTGGTGCTGGTCGTGTGGATCGCTGGGGCGCATGCCGCCGAACCGATCGACATCAACCGCGCCGATGCCCAGGCGCTGCAGCAGGGATTGACGATGGTCGGAGCCGCCAAGGCCGAGGCGATCGTCGAGCACCGGCGCAGACACGGCCCGTTTCATCGCGTCGAGGACCTGGCGCAGGTGAAGGGGATAGGGAAAGCCATCGTCGAACGGAATCGACAGCGGATCACCGTAGGCAACAGGTTGTTGCCGGCGGATCCGGTACCCGGATCGGTACCGGTGCGAACCGTACCGAGGCGCTGACAGCAGGAATCGTCGGAACCGGCAGGACGCTGGTTCACCGGTCACGGACAGGACGCCCGTGACCACCGACCGCCGCAGGACGCGGCACCACTCACCAGGATGGTGGCATCACAGACCTGTGGAAGGGGCTGAGATACAAACAGGACAGACGCGGCCGCGTGCAGGATGCAACGCTGCCCCCACAGCGCAGGATGCGAGGGGGCGGCAGCAGGCCGACAAGGACGTAACGATTGCCCGGTACGACACATGGCTGTGTCGCCGGGCAATTTCATTTCCGGGGCCTGGTTTTGCCGCGGCCACCACGGGCCGATGGTGTACGGTGGCCGCTCCGCATGGAAAGGACCCCGCT
Organism: Stenotrophomonas sp. GD03958; assembly: GCF_029839005.1. Lineage (NCBI taxonomy): Bacteria > Pseudomonadati > Pseudomonadota > Gammaproteobacteria > Lysobacterales > Lysobacteraceae > Stenotrophomonas > Stenotrophomonas sp. GD03958. Next base: position 104,575 of record NZ_JAOBZT010000001.1, read on the forward strand.
GGATGCTTGTGCACCGCCCCACGACCCTGATGCTCGCCCTGGCACTGACTCTGCCACTGCAGGCCCACGCCGCTGCGCCGACGCCGACAGCCACGCCCGCGGCCGCAGCCAGCACCGCTGAAGTGCGCGGACCGACCGACCTGAAACCGGGCGAATACCTGTGGCATCCGGAAATCTCGCCGACCGGCCCGATCGTGCTGGTGGTCAGCCTCGATGAGCAGCGCGCCTACGTCTACCGCAACGGCATTGCCATCGGCCTGACCACGATCAGCTCGGGCAAGGCCGGGCACGAGACGCCGACCGGCGTGTTCACCATCCTGCAGAAGGACAAGGACCACAGGTCCAACCTCTACAACAGCGCGCCGATGCCGTACATGCAGCGGCTGACTTGGGACGGTATCGCTCTGCATGGCGGCAGCCTGCCCGGGCATCCCGCCTCGCACGGCTGCGTGCGCCTGCCGCAGGCCTTCGCGCAGAAGCTGTTCAGCGAAACTCAACGCGGCGATACCGTGGTCGTGGCCGACGCCAAGAGCTCGCCGATGACCCTGGCCTATCCGTCGGTACTGGCACCCGTGAATGCGCGTGGGCAGGCCCTGCCGGAGGCAGAGGGCGGAGCGCCGGCGCAGGCGTGGTGGAACGACAGCGTGGCCCCGGCCGGGCAGGTCGGCATCCTGGTCAGCCTGCACGACCAGCGCCTGTACGTGCTGCGCGATGGCGTGATGATCGGCGAGTCGCCGTTGAAGGCGGACGCGCTGCCGGCCTTCCAGGGGACCACGCTGTTCGTGATGGGGCAGGGTTACAGCGACACCCCCAGCCCGCTGGACGTGAACCAGCGCCTGCACCAGTGGACGGCCTACCCGTTGCTGGGCCAGGATCGCGCCCAGGCCACGCCGGACCTGCTGGCCACGCCCTCGCTGCCGATGGCGCTGCCGGCCGATTTCGCCCGCCAGCTGTACCAGGTGCTGGTGCCGGGCACGACCCTGCTGGTGACCTCGCTGCCGGCGGTCCGCCCAAGCCCGGCTGAATCCGGAATGCAGCCGGTCTTGGAATCCGAGCCGCCAGGGTCCACCCTCAAGGGCAACTGAGTCCCCTCGTTGTGCCCATGACTGCATCCCGCCTGTGCCGGCTGGCCGCGTTCGGCCTGCTGGCGACCTCGGCCAGCGCCCCGGCGCTGGCACAGACGCCCGCCCTCGCCACCTCTGCCGATGATCTGGCTGCCCTGCTGTCGCGCAGTGCGCCCAAGGCCGACCGCCACGTGTTGCAGCTGGCGGCGCGCGCCATGCGCTGCGCGCTGCAGCGGCCGGAGCTGGGCATCAACGGTGATCGGCTCAGCGTGATCGATTACTCGCGCCCGTCCACCGAGCCGCGCCTGTGGGTGTTCGACCTGGCCCACCAGCGCCTGTTGTTCGAGGAATGGGTGGCGCATGGCCGCAACAGCGGCGAGAACCGCACCGAGCACTTCTCCAACCGCGACGGCAGTTTCATGTCCAGCCTCGGCGCGTTCACCGCGCAGGAGACCTACATGGGCGGCAATGGATATTCGCTGCGCCTGGCCGGGCTGGAACCGGGCTTCAATGACCGTGCGCGCGATCGCGCGATCGTCATCCACGGCGCACCGTATGTGAACCCGGCCACCGCCCAGCTGCAGGGGCGGCTCGGCCGCAGCCTGGGTTGCCCGGCGGTGCGCCTGTCGGTGGCCAAGCCGCTGATCGACGCATTGCGCGGCGGCACGATGGTGTTTGCTTACTACCCCGACCAGGATTGGCTGAAGCACTCGCAGCTGCTGGCCGGCGGATGCGGTGGCCAGGGCACGCTCACCACGCGGTGATGCGCGACGGCGCGCGGCATGATGCAATGCGCGGATGACCATCGACTCCCTGCTGCACACTCCGAGCCAGGTAATCTCCCGCCTGGACTACCGCCGCGAACGCTGGCGCAACGGCCTGGGCTGGACGCGCGAGATCCTGCGCCTGCCTGCGCAGGGCAATGACTGGGCGCTGCGCCTGTCGGTGGCCGAGATCGAGCAGGACGCCGCGTTCTCCGCCTTCCCCGGCGTGGAGCGCGAACTGGTACTGCTGCAGGGCAATGGCGTGCGTCTTCGCTTCGAGGATGGCCGTGTGGCGGAAGTGCTGCCGCCACACGGGCGGGTGCGCTTTGCCGGCGAGGAAACGCTGCACGGCGAACTGGTCGATGGCACCACACATGATTTCAACCTGATGTGGAAGCGCGAGCTGCTGCAGGCCGAACTGCTGCACCGGCCACTGGTGGGCACGATGTTCTTCTTCTGCGAACCGGGCGTGGCCTGGGCACTGCATCTGCTGGCCGGTCAGGCGGAGTTCGGTGCCGGCAGTGGCCTGCCGCCGCTGCAGGCCGGCGATACCGCGTGGTTGTCAGCGGGTGAACGGCAGCGGCACGCTTTGCAGGGCGGGGGCGAGTTGTTGGCGATACGGGTCAGTGCGGCGGCGGGATGATGCCTCGGCGCCGGTGGGCGCTATCCACGCATGGCGTGGATCTACTGGGGGGTTACCAACCATGCCTTGACACGCCGCGCAGTAGATCCACGCCATGCGTGGATGCGGCGACCTCAATACACATCGCGCCGGTAACGACCGGCCAGCAGCAGCGCTTCCTTGTCCGCAGTCCCCAGCACCTGCTCGATCACCGCATCCACCGCCGGGGCCATGCCCTGCAGGCTGCCGCAGACCAGGATCGTCGCGCCCTCATCCACCCACCGCCGCAGTGTTGCCGCTTCGGCCAGTAACCGGTCCTGCACATAGCGATGCACACCGCCATCGCGGCTGAACACTGCATCCAGCCGCGCCAGCGTGCCGTCGGCCAGCATCGCCTGCAGCTCTTCGCCGAAATGGAAGTCGTGGGCGGCGGTGCGCTCACCGAACAGCAGCCAGGTACGGCGGGCGCCACTGCGTACGCGTTCGTGCAGGTGTGCGCGCAGGCCGGCGATGCCGGTGCCATTGCCGATCAGCAGCAGCGGTACCTCGGCGGCGACGCCGTGGAAATTGTCGTTGCGGCGCAGGCGCAGCTGCACCGGCTCGCCAATGGCCGCGTGGTCGCACAGCCAGCCACTGCCGATGCCGGGCGTGCCGTCCGCGCGCAGCTGTCGGCGCAGCAGCAGCTCCACCGCGCCGTCGGCCATCACTGAGGCGATGGAGTACTCGCGATGCGGCAGCGGTTGCAGGGTCGCCAGCAATGCGGGCAGATCACCCGGGGGAACCAATGAGGGCAGGTGCGAGCGCGCGACACACGCCAGCAACGTCTGCCCGTCATCCAGCACGGTATCCGCATCGAAGCGTTGTGCGTCCAGCCAGGCACGCACGGTGTGCGATGCGTGCTGCGGGCCGATCTCGGCGATGTCACCGGCCTGCCACTGCGCATCTGCATCGGCCGGGGCCTGCAGGCGCAGCCAATACACGGGGCCGCCAGGGCTGCCGGCGTTCAGATGCTCGCGCTGCAGCAGCGTCCACGGCTGGTACTCGGCCGGGCTCCAGTCGGGCAGTTCGCTGGCGCCGCCGCCGAGCTGGCCCAGCAATTGCTGCCAATGGCGCAGCGCGGCCGGATCGGCGTTGTCGACCTCGATCGCATCGAACAGCGGATGCGCACCGTGCTGGCGCAGCCACTGGTCGAGCTGGTGGCCGAATCCGCAGAAGTGGCCGTAACTGCGGTCGCCCAGTGCGAGCACGCCGTACTGCAGGTGCTGCAGCGCAGGCGGTGAGGCCATCACGCCGCGCAGGAACGGCAGCGCATGATCGGGTGGGTCGCCTTCGCCAGTGGTGCTGGCGATGAACAATGCACGCTCGCTGTCGGCCAGCAGCGTGGCGTCGACCTCATGCAGGCCGCGCACACGCACCGGCACGCCGGCACCGCGCAATGCCTCGGCACTGCGTTCGGCCAGTTCGCGGGCAAAACCGGTCTGGCTGGACCAGACCATCAGGATCGGTGCGACGTCGCCAGAGGCAGCATCGTCGCGCGGTCGCCCACGCCACCGCAGTGCGGCGCAGGCCAGCGCATACAGCGCGGTGGCGATGATCGCGATCTGCGTTTGCCGTGCCGGCGGCGCGCCCTGCCACCAGGCTTCGCCGAGATGCAGTCGCAGCAGCGCCCAGGCGATCAGCGCCAGCAGGAGCAGGACCAGTGCGTTGCCGAGCCACGCGCGCGATGGACGTGCGCTCATGCGTCCTGCTCGTCGAGCAGGCGCTGTAAGGCGCTGCTGAGAAATTCGCGCGGGCCGTCTGCTGCACGCTGCAGGTAGCGAGCAGCCAGGCCTTCGCGTTCGGCCAGCGCCATGCCCTGTTCGTGGCCGAGCACGGTCAGTGCAGTGGCCCAGGCATCGGCGTGCATGGCGTCGTCGGCCACCACGGTGACCGCTGCGGCGACCTGCCGCACCGGTCTGCCAGAGCGCGGGTCCAGGCTGTGACTGTAAGCCTCGCCATCGGCCTGGTACTGGTGCCAGCGATCACCGGAGGTGGCCACCGCCTTGCCCTCCAGTACCAGCACCCGTGGCGGAGTATCGGTCTGCGCATCCTCTTCCGGCGCCGATTCCACCAGCACGCGCCACGGCTGGCCATCCGGTTTCCGGCCATAGCCGGCCAGTTCGCCACCGACCTCGATCAGCGCGGCAGCGATGCCTTGTCCGCGCAGCCACGCGGCGACGTGATCGACGCCGAAGCCCTTGGCGATCGCAGAGAGATCCAGTTCCAGCCCACCCGGTTGCAGCAGCGCATCGCCCTGCCACTGCAAGCGCTGCCAACCGCAGCGCTCGCGCGTGGCCTGTACGGTGGTGGCATCGGGTTGGCGGCGCTCGCCGGCGTGTGCACCGAAGCCCCACAGCGCAACCAGCGGACCGATGGTGGGATCAAAGGCGCCGCTACTGGCGGCAGCGATGGCCTGTGCGCAGGCCAGAACGTGGCGCGTTTCGGCGGGCAGTACACACCATTGGCCAGTGTCGGCGCGGTTGTAGCGGCTCAGATCCGAACCGCGCTCCCAGGTACTCATCTGCGCGACCACCTCGTCCAGGCGCGCCTGGATGCCGGCATGCAGCGGATGCAGGTCGCGCTGGCGCGGCGCAACCAGCGACACGCTCCAGGTGGTGCCCATGGTGGTGCCACCGAGGCGGGCGATGTCGTACAGGGAATCGGTCATGGCGGGTGTTGCGGGCGCGATGCCGGGACGTGCCCGGCATCGCGGTCCACGTCTATTACTGCGGCAGCACTTCCAGCGTGGCGACGTAGCTCAGGCGGCGCTTGGCGGCCTGCTTCACCGAGGTCTTGTTGTCTTCGGTGCCGGTTTCCAGCCAGTACATGCCGGCTTCCGGCCAGGTCACCTTGATCTCGCCCTTGGCGTCGCTGGTGAGCTTCAGTTCGTCCTGTGCGTTGCGGTAGCGGGTGGCACCACGCACGATCTCGAACTCCAGGCCGGCGGTCGGCTTGCCATCGACCAGTACGCGGAAGGTGGCTTCCTCGCCGGCGAACAGGTCATTCGGGTGGCCGACGGCGACCAGCTCGATGCCACGGTTGGTCGGCTTCAGCGCGGTGTCGTTCGGCGCACCGTTGGTGACGAAGGTCTCCACGCGGCCCACCGACTGGCTCAGTTCGAGCTTCTTCGCGTCCTTGGGCAGTTCGCCGAGGGTTGCCACGCTGCCACGCCAGCGCTTGCGCTCGCCGTTCTGCTCGTAGGTGGCGAACAGGCCGTCATTGACCGAGGCGATGCGGTAGGTGCCGGGCTGCTTCAGTTCGATGTCGAACACGCTGCGGTACTTGCCGGTCGCTGCGTTCTGCGGCTGCACGGTGCTGCCGTCCGGCGCGGTGATCACCAGCGATTCCAGGCGCAGCGGCACGTGGTTGAAGTAGAACAGGTCGTTGGAGACCGCACCGTCGACGGTGATCCACGGTGCATTGCCGGCGATCACGGTCTGCGAGGGCAGCAGCCAGGCCTTGTGGGCCAGGGCGGAGAAGGGAAGGGCAGCGGCCAGGGCGGCGGCGAGGACGAGCGTGCGCTTCATGCGGAGGACTCCAGTGGATGCGGGGTGATGCGGCAAGGAGAAGGGGATTACGACTTAATCCCCTCCGTCCCCTCTCAGGGTTTGACGGACAGGGTGACCTGGCCCAGTTCGGTGGCGCCCTGCGCCTTGCCGTTCTGCGCGGCGGTGGCCGGCCAGGTAAAGGGGATCTTCAGCAGTTCACGGCCGCCGACTTCGCGCACTGCTTCGACCACCAGGGTGTAGTTGCCGGGGGCCAGCTGCTTCAGTGCCGGCTGCCTGTCGTTGAACGACAGCGCGTGCTTGCCGGCCGGGCGGGTCGGGCCGGTCACGCCGTCCACCGGCACCTGCAGGGTGCGGCCGCTCTTGCGCCACCACTGGCGCAGGTCGGGCAGCCACTTGGTGCCGTGGCCTTCGCTGTTGCTGGTCTGCTGGTACCAGACCGACAGGTTGGCCGCGACCTTCTGGTCGGCGCCTTCCAGCCACACCGCCACATACGGGCGGTGGTATTCGGCCACGTTGAGCTTGGGCACTTCGACGTTGATGTCGAGGGTGGCGGCATAGGCCGGCGAGGTGGCCAGCAGGCCGCTGAGGGCGATGGTCAGGGTGACGCGCATGGGGCGGCTCCGGAGGAACGGATGGAATTCACGGTGGAAGTCAGTGGATCAGCAGCAGGGCGATCAACAGCGGGATCATCAGGCCGAGGCCGACCAGCGGCCAGGTCATGCGCCGCTGCCGCGCATGCAGGTGCAGCAGGAACAGGCCGGTGATGCAGAACACCAGGCAGGCCACGGCGAACAGGTCCAGGAACCAGCCCCATGCCGGGCCTGCGTTGCGGCCCTTGTGCAGGTCGTTGAGGTAGGAGACCACGCCGCGCGAAGTCGATTCGTACTCCACCGCGCCGGTCTCGCGGTCGATGCTCAGCCAGGCGTCGCCACCGGGGCGTGGCAGCGACAGGTAGATCTCCTCAGCCGACCACTCGGCCGGACGTCCGCCGATGGCGATGCCCAGCTGCGTGTCCAGCCATTGCCGGGCCGGGCGCGGGATCGGCGCGTTGCCGTCTTCGCGCGTGCCGAGCTGGCCCAGCAGCGCGGCCGGCAGCTCCAGGCGCTGGTTCTGCACCTGGGGTTTGGCCTCGATCTTCGCGGCATGGTTGAGAGTCAGGCCGGTCACCGCGAACAGCAGCATGCCGATCAGGCACACCGCCGAGCTGATCCAGTGCCACTGGTGCAGCGTCCGCAGCCAGAAGCCACGGTTCTGTTGCTGCTGCACGGTGGAAGAGGCAGGACGGCTCACGGCACGGTTCGAGGCGGACGGGGACTGCCCATTACATCATTGATGAGAATAGCTCGCAATTGCGTGTCGTTCTGTATCCCGGAGCAGGTATTTCGGGGTGCCGGCCAGCGGTCGGCACTACCGACTGGCCGGCAATCCCGCGGATCAGTAGATCCACTCCATGCGTGGATGGAGCGCCGACCGCGCGGCGGTCAGAACTTCGCGTTCAGCGAAATCCAGTAGCTGCGGCGCTGGTCCTTGGTCGCGTAGTCGTCCACGCAGTTGAATTCGCTCTGGCTGATCAACAGGCACGACTGCGAGACGAAATCCTTGTCGAGCAGGTTGTTGACCCGTGCGTTCACCGTCAGCCAGGGCGTGGCCTTCCAGCTGCCACCGAGATGGAAGATCGTGTAGTCCTCGTAGTAGCGGGTGTGGCTGGCGCCGTTGGCGTCCAGCAGCGTGTCGCGGTAGCGGTCGTAGCGGCCCTCGCCGATCAGCGACAGGCTGACCGCTTCGTTGACCTGCCAGTTGAGGCTGGCGTTGGCCATGTGTTTTGCCGGCATGGTGCCTGAGATCGGGCGCCCCTTGTCGGGGCCGCTGGTCTGCTCGCTCCTGGTCCAGGTGTAGTTGCCGCGCAGCTGCAGGGTGTCGAGCAGGTCGACGTGGGCGGCCAGTTCGGCACCCCGCGTGTCAGCCTTGTCGATGTTCACGCTCTGGGTGAAGGTGCTGTAGCCCAGTGCGGCCCAGCCCGGGCCGATGTCCACGCAGTAGCCGCTGCCGGCGCGGGCTACTTCGCAGTTCGGGAAGGTGCCACCACTGGCGATCTTGTCTTCGAACGTGTTGAAGAAGCCAGTGACGTTGAAGCCCCAGCGTTGGCCCTCGTAGTAGGCGGCCAGCTCGTAGTTGGTGCTGGTTTCAGGCTTGAGGTTCGGGGAACCGACCAGAGGCAGCACGCCCTGGCCACCGAAGCCGGTGATGCCCGGGAACAACTGGTCCGGTCGCGGGGTCTTGTAGCCGGTGCTGACGCCACCCTTGAAGGTCCACGCATCGCTGGCGTTCCACACCAGGTAGCCACGCGGACTGACGTGGCTGCCGAACACGTTGTGGTCGTCGTAGCGCAGGCCGAAGGTAGCGGTGAGGGTATCGGTCAGCGCCCAGTTGTCCTCGGCGAACAGCGCCCACATGCGGTGCTTCTGCCTGGTGTTGCTGCGGTAGCCGGCGCCATCCATGCCGAACACGCCATCGATCATGTCGGTGTCGTTGTACTGGCCGCCAACGGTCAGCGTGTGCGCGCCGAAGTCCAGGTCGAGCATCGTGTCAAGCACGTAGCCTTCCAGTTCCATGGTGCGCAGCGGACGCGGCAGGAACGCCTGCAGGCGCGCCATCTCGCTGGGATTGAGCGCAGTCAGCGCATTGCCACGGCCGGCCGCGCAGTTGTTGGCAGCACCGGTACGACGGCAGACGTCATTCCATAGCGTCTGCAGGTTGGCGCGCTCGTCCAGGGTCAGCGGCAGCGAACGACCCAGGTTGCTGCTCTTGCTGTGGGTCAGTGAGGTCTGCCAGGTGCCGAAGCTGTAGCGGCCCTGGTGGGTCAGCGACAGCTGATCGCGCTCGTAGCGCTGGTAGGCGGTGTAGCCGACGCGCGGCTGCACTACGCGGCGGGTGACGGTGCCGCTGCCGTTCGGGTTGGGGATGACCGCATTGCCGACGCGCCACAGGCTGGCCAGGCTGTCCAGCGTGCCGGTCTGGCCTTCGCTGTTGTCGTACTTCTGCCGCGATACGTCGTAGTCCAGCCACAGTTCGTGGTCATCGTTGACCCGGAAGTCCAGGCGCACGCCGGTATTCCAGTTGGTGTTGGCCACCGACTTGCCACCGCCGCCGAAGCCGATGCTGCGCTCCCACAGGCTGCCGTCGGGCAGGGTCAGTGCATCCCACTCCGGGTTGGAGGCCTTGGCGTCGTAGTAGCTGCCGCGCACCGCCAGGCTGAGGCGGTCCTTCAGCAGCGGGCCGCTCAAGTAAAGGTCGGTGGTGCGCGCATCACCGAACTGGTCATCCTGCTGCACGGTGAAGCCCTGGGTCACGGCGCCGTGCCAGCGGTCCTGGTTGCGTCGGGTGATGATGTTGATCACGCCGCCCATCGCGTCCGAGCCGTACAGCGTGGACATCGGGCCGCGCACGACTTCGATGCGTTCGATCGCGTCCAGCGGCGGCAGGTAGGCGAACTGGCCGCCACCGAAGTTGTTCGGGTACAGCTGGCCGACATTGCTCTGGCGGCGGCCGTCGATCAGCACCAGGGTGTATTCGGACGGCAGGCCGCGCATGGAGATGGTGGCGCGGCCGTTCTTGTCGGTGGCCTCCAGGCCGACGTCGATGCCTTCGACGTCGCGCAGCGCGTCGACCAGGTTGGTGTAGGGGCGCTTGCTGAGTTCTTCGCGACTGACCACGCTGATGCTGGCCGGCGCATCGACCACCTTCTGCTCGAAGCCGGAGGCGGTGACCACCACCTTGTCCAGCGTCTGTGGCGTGCCGGTAGCGTCACCGTGGGCGAAGGCATGGGCGGTCATGGCCGCCAGCACGGCGCTGGTCAGCAGGGTACGGGACAGGGACGAACGGACACGATGGCGCTGGGCCATGGCAGTAACCTCGAAGGATGCAGGGTGGTGCGATGCCAGGCGCGAACGGTCGGCATGCACGGGGAGGCCCGGTCAGGGGCGGCAGGGATGAAGCAGGCAGCGGCGCGCGGGCACGCCGCGCAGGCGGTCACGCGGGGCCGTGAATCAGGCGAGCGGCGGCGCCTGGCCGCGTTGCTGGCGGCGCCCGGGCGCATCGGCCCAGGGCGTGTCCGGAGCGGCCAGCGGCCAGTCCGGGCGCATGCCGGGCATGGCCGGCGTAGCGGGTACGAGTTCAAGCTCGGTGCGCAGCCATTGGCTGGCCAGCAGCAACGGCGGGCGTGCCTTCTCGGCTGATTTCACCGGGGCGGCAGCACAGCGGCGCAGCTTGGCCGGGGCCTCTTCCTGCAGGGGCGCTTCGCCACCGCGTTCTTCCAGCGGCATCTGCACGGCCATTCCGGCTTGCCCGTGTGGCAGCAGTGGCAGGGTGCCCAGCAGCAAGGCCAGCATCGCCACCCACGCCAGCAGGCTGGCCAGCGCAGGACGCTGGCCACGCATGGCGGTGCCCATCTTGCGATGGATGAGTGGGCGAGGGCGAAGCGGGCGCAGCAAGCAGGGGTCCCCAGGGGTCTGCCGGCAGCGGCCGGCATCAACGGGGCGTGATTGTAATGAGAGCTGTTAGCCGTTGCAAATGAGAATGATTGACAAATGTCGCAGGCCGGCCCGGCAAGGCTCAGACTTCGCTCCAGCGCCGCAGCAGGTTGTGGTATACGCCGGTCAGCTGCAGCACCACCTCGGCGTCGCCGCCGGTCTGCCGCAGGCGCTCGATCGCGCCATCCATTTCCCACAGCAGGCGGCGCTGCACATCGTCGCGGATCATGCTCTGCACCCAGAAGAACGAGGCCACGCGCGCGCCGCGGGTAACCGGCCGCACCTGGTGCAGGCTGCTGGACGGGTACACGATCAGGTCGCCAGCGGGCAGCTTCACTTCATGCTCGCCGTAGGTATCGCTGATGATCAGTTCGCCGCCCTCGTACTCGTCCGGCGCGGACAGGAACAGGGTGCAGGAGATGTCCGAACGCAGCTGTTCGCCGCTGGCCAGGCTCATCACCGCGCCGTCGACGTGGAAACCATAGGTGCCGCCACCGCTGTAGCGGTTGAAGCGTGGCGGCAGGTATTTCAGCGGCAGCGCCGCGCTGAAGAACAGCGGGTGACGGGCCAGCGCGACAAGGATGATCTCGCCCAGCTCGCGGCGCAGCGGCGAGGCCTCGGGCAGCTGCTGGTTGTGCTTGGCCTGCGCGCCCAGATGGCCGACGGTCTCGCGGCCATCGGTCCAGTCGGCGGCATCCAGTCGGCGGCGAAAGTCGGCCACCTGGTCGGTGCTGAGAATGTCGGGGATGTGCAGCAGCATGCGGGACTCCTCAGAGGGACGGCGGCGCGACCAGGGCGCGCACCTGTGGATGCGGCGATGCGGCCAGCTCCGGCACGATGTGTGCCATGAATGTAGGGCTGCCATTGGCCAGCGCCAGCTGCAGCCAGTGCACGGCCTGCTCGACCTGGCCGGCCTGCAGCAGAATCGAGGCGTAGTTGGCCTGGCCGCGGAAATCACCGGCCTCGGCCGCGCGCTGGTACCAGCCCAAGGCGGCCTGCGGATCGCGCTCGATCTCCAGGCCGTCTTCGAGGTGGCGGGCCAGCAGGTTCATCGATTTGGCATGGCCCAGGTGTGCGGCACGGGTGTACAGGGCCAGTGCCTGCGCGCGGTCCTGGGTCACGCCGCGGCCGGTGGCCAGCAGGTTGGCCAGGTTGTACAGGCCCCAGTCCAGCCCGGTGTCGGCCGCGCGCCGGTACCACACTGCGGCGAGTGTGGGGTCGGGCGCGGTGCCCTGACCCAGTTCGTGGCAGCGGCCCAGCATGTTCATCGCCATCGGCGCGCCGTTGTTGGCGGCGGTTTCGTACCAGAGCCGTGCCGCCGAGGCGTCCTGTGCGGTGCCTTTGCCTTCCATGTGCATCTGCGCGAGCAGCAGTTGTGCCTCGACCTGCCCGGCCTGCGCAGCGTCGCGCACGCGTGCGAACGCGGCTGCCGGGTCGTGCTGCAGCAGTTCGGCCAGGGCATCGCTGTCGATGGGGGTAAGGGTCGCCATGCGGTGAGTATCGCCGGAAACAAAAACGGCGGCAGGAGCGCCTGCCGCCGTGGTGGAGCGGAGTTACATCAGAACTTCACGTTCAGTGCCAGGGTGGCCGAGCGACCCGGGGCGATGCTCGCGTAGTGCGAGGCATAGGCCTTGGTGAAGTAGGTCTTGTCGGTCAGGTTCTGCACGTTGAGCTGCAGGCTGATGTTGTCCTGGATCGCGTAGCTGGCCATCGCGTCGAAGCGGGTGTAGCTGGCAATCCACTTGGTGTTGGCCACATCACCGTACTGCTTGTCCGAGTAGAACGCACCAGCGCCGATGGTCAGGCCGATCGGGAAGCGGTAGGTGGTCCACAGGTTGGCGCTGTGCTTGGCGGTGTTCGGGAATTCGTTGCCGTTGTTCGGCGATGGCACGTAGACGTTGGACGGGCAGGTGCGGCCCACCGGTGCGCCACAGACAAAGCCATTGTCCTTCAGCTCGGAATCGAGGTAGGTGTAGCCGCCGTACAGGCTCCAGGCCTCGGTCAACTGGCCGTTGAAGCCCAGCTCGAAACCGTTGATCTCTTTCTTGCCGGCGTTCTGGCTGGTGCCGTTGTCGACGGTCACGCGCGCGTTGTTCATCACGGTGTGGAAGATCGCAGCAGTCAGGTTCAGGCGGTTGTCCAGCAGGTCCCACTTGGTGCCCAGTTCGAGGTTCTTCGTGTCCTGCGGCTTGAGGTCGGCAACGGCCGCGCTCAGGCCGTCCGAACCGTCACCACCGTCCATGCCCGGCGGGGTCGAGGAGGTGCCCCAGGACAGGTAGATGCTGCCGTTGGCGGCCGGCTTGAACACCACGCCGGCCTGGTAGTTCAGGAAGTCGTTGCTGTTGCGCACGCGGGTCGGTGCCTTGCCGGCCACCGGCGTGGTCAGGGTGGTACGGAAGTCGTCGTAGCGCAGGCCGAGGTTGATCATCCACTGCTCATTGAGCTCGATGGTGTCGAACACGTAGGCCGAGGTGGTCCTGGTGCGCTGCTCGACGTCCAGCGCCTTGTCGCTGCGATAGACGATCTGACCGGCCGCCCACGGATCGTTCGGGTTCGGCTTGTTGAAGTCGGTGCAGTTGTAGCCGGTGGCCGCGCCGGACACCTGGCAGCGAGTGCTGTTGGCGCTGTTTTCAAGGGGATTGGCGGTGCCCGGCGACATCAGGTAGCTGCCACGGGTCATCTTCTCGTCGCTGTACTCCAGGCCCGCGCTGTAGCTGTGCTTGAGCGCGCCGGTCTGGAACGCACCGGTCAGGCCCAGCTGGTCGGCGAAGCTCTTGACGTCGACCGCACGGGTGTTGGTGCGACGCCACAAGGTGCCGTACAGGTTGGGGTTGCCCTTGCTGTCGTCCGGCTGGGTCCACAGGTAGTCGTTGCTGGTGTTGCCCAGGCGCGCGATGTTGCGAAGCTTGTGGCCACCGAAGTCGTAGCTGGCGTCCAGAGTGCTGATGTCGGCGCGGGTGCGCTGGAAGTCACGGTCGACCAGGCCGTAGTAGTTGTTGCGGTCCGGCACCATTGGGCGGCCATCACCGTTCCTGGCCACGTTCGGGCCGCTGGAGAACGGATTGTTGTAGGGGAAGCCACCCGCATCGGGCAGGTCATCGCTCTGCATGTGGTAGTGGCTGGCGATCAGCTGCGCCGGGCCGTTCAGGCCGAACGCGATCGACGGCGCGATGCCCCAGCGGCTGACGTTGGCGGCGTCGCGGCCGGCGATGTCCGACTCGTGCTTCATCAGGTTCAGGCGGGCGGCGATGCCGTCGCCCAGCACGTAGTTGGCGTCCACGGTGCCGCGTGCGTAGCTGTCGGTACCGATGCCCATGCTGGCGCTGGTCTCGTTCTTCAGCTTCGGCGTCTTGCTCACCAGGTTCAGGCTGCCACCACCGGAGTCACGGCCGCCGTAGGCCGAGCTCGGGCCCTTGACCACTTCCACCTGCTCCAGGTCGAAGATCTCGCGGGTCTGCGAGCCGACGTCGCGCAGGCCGTCGACGAACACGTTGCTCTGCGAATCGAAGCCACGGATGAACGGGCGGTCACCGGTCGGATTGCCGCCTTCGCCGGCACCGAAGGTGATGCCCGGCACCATGCGCAGCGCATCCTGCAGGTTGGTCGCACCGGTTTCGGCGATCAGCTTCTCCGACACGATCGACACTGACTTCGGGGTGTCCAGCAGCTCGGCGGTGAACTTCGGCGAGGACGGGTTGAACCAGCTGCCGCGCACCTGCACCTTGTCCAGCTCAGTGGCGTTGCGGGAGCCGGCGTCGGCGCTGTCGGCGGCCTGCGCAGCCAGCGGCGCGAAGCCCGCGGCCAGGGTGGCGGTGGCGAGCAGGGAAACGCGCGGGGCGTGCTTGCGGGACGTGATGTAGGTCATGGCGATGGGTCGTGGCGTGGATCGGGAAAGGGGGAGAGCCGTAGCGCAGGCAGCGCGTGGGCACGTGGAGAGCTTCGTCTGTAGAGCCGAGCCGATGCTCGGCTATGGGCGAATGACGTCAGACGCACGGCAACAGCCGCAGGGCGTCTCAGCTGGCGTGCGGTGCGGGCGGTGCGTGGCCGGGGTTCAACCGCAGTGCGGGATCGTGCAGCTGCCAGCGCAGGGCGTTGGAGCGCCACAGCGGAACATGTACGACCAGGGCGGCGCGCGGGGGAGCCAGTCCGGTACAGGGCATGGTGCCCTCGCCATCCAGCGGCGGCTCCGGTGCTGGCGCGGCAGGGTGCGGGCACTCGTCCGCCGGCGGGGCCGGCATCGGCATGACCTGCTGCAGATCTTCAGCCTGTGCCTGCCAGCCGTTGGCAGCAGGGCCGTTGTCGCGTCCTTCGTGCAGTGCCGACCAGCCCAGCAGCAGTGTCAGCAGCACGGCCACAAGCAGCGGCCACCCTTGACGGGCAAGCTGGCACAGCGTGGCGGTGGGCGCGGGCGAAGCCATGGCGCGAGGGGCGGAGTCGTTACGAAGATGTTACGTAGAATAACATCAACGATAATGATTCGCATGTACGGGGCGTGGAGGCCCCCCGAGGCGGCCACGGGGCGCCCTGGAAGGGTTCTCATGGCCTTCCGGTAGATCCACCCCATGGGTTGATGCTCTCTGGCGGGGCGCCCCGTGAATGGTCTCTCCGGGCGGAGCGCCGCCTCAATCCCGGTCGTCGCGGGTCCAGATGGCGTCGTGCTCGCGCTTCACCGGAAACTTGGGCACAGGGCTGTAGGCCGGCGCGCACAAAGCGCGCCCGTCACGCACGTCGAAGCGCGCCCCGTGCAGCACGCACTCCACACTGCCTTCGGTGGTGTTGAACTCGCCCGAGGACAGCTCGAACTCTTCATGCGTGCACTGGTCTTCCAGGGCGTACAGCTCGCCGTCGAGGTTGAACACCACGATCGGCGTGCCGGTCACCTCGTCGAACACACTCTTCATTTCACCCGGCAACAGCTCGGCGCCGGCACAGACAAAGGTCCAGGCCTCGCTCACGCGACGGCTCCGGTCAGCGGCTTTTCCAGAATCTCGAAGCGCAGGTCGTCGCGCTTTGGAATGCCGAAACGCTCGTCGCCATACGGGAACGGCTTCTTGATGCCGGTGCGGCTGTAGCCGCGACGCTCGTAGAAGGCGATCAGTTCGTCGCGCACGTCGATCACCGTCATCTGCATCACCGGCACGTTCCATTCGCGTGCGGCGTGCGCTTCGGCGGCGTCCATCAGCTGCTTGCCAACGCCGCCACCCTGCTGGGCCGGGTCGACCGAGAACATGCCGAAATAGCCCTTGCCGTCGACATCGGCGACATGGGCGCAGGCCACCAGCTGGTCCCCGCGCTCGGCCAGCAGGATGGTGGAGCGCGGGCGGTCCAGGTCGGCCTGGATGCCTTCGGCGTCGATGCGGGCGCCGTCCAGCAGGTCGGCTTCGGTGGTCCAGCCGACGCGGCTGGCATCGCCGCGGTAGGCCGAGGTGACGAGGGCGATCAGGGCGGGGATGTCGGCCGGCGTGGCGGCGCGGAAGGTCAGGGTGCTCATGGGGACATTCTATGTGGGGCGGGGAAGGGCGCGGGAGGCTGCTGGCTGACGTGACTTTGCCGAGTGTGGCCAATACGTGGACTTGACGCCATCTTCATTATTCGTTCATATCTGTGGCCAGCACCCGCCCACCGTTAAGCAACGCGTGGCTGTCTGCCGGCGTGGGTGCCGCCTGGTCGAAGGCCAACCGCCGTTCGGCGCGGGTGGGGCACACAGGGACGTCGATCCAGGGAGGATCTGCATGCAGTCTGGCCTCATTTCTCATCCGCGCGCGGCAATGGCTGCCAAGGGTCTGCTTCTCGGTGTCGTTGCCCTGTGCGTGCTGGCACCGGTCGGCGTTTCCGCCCAGATCGTTCCCACCTGGCGGCAGGAGTACGACAAGCGACTGAAGTACGGGGACCTTGTCGAACCGCTGAAGGGCGAGATCTTCGGCGAGCAGGTCAATCTCTACGACGGCTCGATCAGTTTCAAAGCCACGGATATTTCGATTCCGGGCAATGGCAGCCTGACGATGACCCTGGGCCGCAGCTACAGCGATGGCGATGGCAGCGGTGAGAGCCCATTCTCGGATTGGGATCTGGATATTCCGTCCATGTCCGGCGTCTATGGTGATCTGCCGGAGACCGCTGCTGTCGGCTACTGGGCGCCTGCTGCGCGCTGCAGTACGGTGGCGGCGCCCCCAGCGCTGGAGGTCTGGAACCGTCGCCAAACCCAGACCGTCAATTTCAGTCCCACTACATTCTGGGACGGCGTGCGCCTTTCCCTGCCAGGCGGTGGCGGTGAGCCGGTCCTGGGAGGCAGCGGTGATGCGCGCCAGCCGCAGCCACAGTTTGGCGAACCGGCGCCTTGGAATACCAAGGGCGGCTGGACGTTCAGCTGCCTGACCGCCCTGAAGAGTGGACAGCCGGGACAAGGCTTCCTTGGCCATGCTCCCGACGGCACCAAGTACTACTTCGACTGGATGGTCGCCAAGCCCCACAACGGTGCGACGCTGCAACCCTACGGGCCAGAAAGCAATGCACTGCTGAATCGAAAGCGTGTGTTCCTGTACCCATCGCAGGTTGTGGATCGCTTCGGCAACTGGGTGCGCTACGAGTGGAGTGGCGACCGGCTGTTGCGCATGGTTGCCAACGATGGCCGCGAGATCAGCCTGGCCTACAACGCGAAAGGACTGATCGCGTCCGCAACCGCTGCAGGGCGCACCTGGACTTACGGGTACACGGAGGCCGATATCCTGCGGACAGTGACGCTGCCGGACGGAACCCAATGGGTCTACAACCTGCCGCCGCTGTCAGTCACCCACAAGTATGCCGACTACATCGGGCAGAGCATCTGGGAGTACATGGACTACCCGGCCACATGCTCGCGCGTCAACAAGATCGTGCCCAGCGAGATCACCCTGAGCATCCAGCATCCGTCGGGTGCGCTGGGAACGTTCCTGTTCCGCCCGTTCCGCCACGGGCGCAAGAATGTAAAGCTGGATTGCCAGACCTCTGGCGACAATCACCTGTTTGCCGATGGCTGGAACTACACGCCGGTCTACCGTGACGCAATGTCGCTGGTGACCAAGACCATCAGCGGTCCGGGCATGCCCACTGCACAGTGGACTTATCAATACACCAATCTCAACGGTGCTTTCGCCCAGGACCTGGGCGGTCCAGTAATCCCGGTGGGCCAGGCAGAGCCGAAGATCACCACCGAAACGCTGCCCGATGGTGTCGTTCGCGTCTATGAGTTCGGCAAGGAAGTTGCCTACAACGATGGCCTGTTGTTGTCCACGACAACGCGATCGGGCGGCTCGGTCGTGCGCATTGACCGCAACAACTACTATCCGGATGCCCAGCTGGATGCGGCGCCCTTCCCGAAGGAGGCCGGCAAGGACTTCAAGTACGGTGCCAACGATCTCAAGGCCCATTACAACCGCCCCGTCCAATCCACCGTTGTGGAACAGGATGGCGTGCAGTTCACCCGCACCGTGCAGGCCTTTGATGCATTTGCGCGCGAAGTCACCGTTGTCGAAGCGAATTCCGCCGGCCAGAGTCGCACCAGCAGCACCAGCTACTACGACAATCCCGCGCTATGGGTGAACGGCCAGGTGGCGCGCAGTGTGCTCAATGGCATCGAGCAGTCCCGCACCGAATTCGATACGGCCAAAGCACTGCCGTTACGCGCCTATGCATTCGGCCGCCTGGCGCAGCAGGTGACCTACGCAGCCGACGGCACGGTTGCCTCGGTGGCCGATGGCCGCGGCAATACCAGCCATCTGTCGGGATGGAAGCGTGGCGTTCCGCAGCAGCTGCGCATGCCGGCCACGCCCGAAGCGCCCAATGGCGCGGTGCGCACGGTTGCCGTCGACGACAACGGTTGGATCACCTCGCTGACCGACGAAACCGGCGCAACCACCAGCTTCAGCTACGACAGCATGGGCAGGCTGCGCAGCCAGCAGTTCCCTGGCGGCGACAGCGTGAACTGGAATGGCGTAACCATGGACCTGCAGCGGCTGGGTGGCGCGCAGCTGGGGGTGCCCGCCGGTGCGTGGAAGCACTCCCGCACGCAGGGCGGGCGGCGCACGGATACCTACCTGGATGCGATGTTCCGCCCGGTGCTGGTGACCGAAAACGCCAACAACGTGCTGGACAGCGCCGTGGTGACCCGCTACGACACCAGCGGCAAGACCGTGTTTGCCTCGTATCCCACGCGGCAGTTCTCCGATATCAATGCCACCCTGACCGGCACCACGACGCAGTACGACGCGTTGGGCCGCCCCACCGTGGTCAGTCAATCGTCCGAGCTGGGGGCACTGGTTACCCGCACCGAGTACGTGGGCAATCTGTCGGTGAAGGTGACCAATCCACGCGGCGAGGCCACGACGACCCGTCATCTTGCCTACGACCAGCCCAGCTATGAGATGCCGCTGACGCTGCAGCACCCGGAAGGCGTGGTGACCGAGATCCAGCGAGACACGTTTGGCAAGCCGCTGGCGATCACCCGCCGCAGTGCAGACGGCAGCCAGTCGCTGACCCGCCGCTACGTCTATGACGGCTACCAGCAGCTGTGCAAGACCATCGAACCGGAAACCGGCGCGACCGTGCAGGACTACGACGCGGCAGGCAACGTGCTGTGGTCGGCGGCCGGCACGGGTTTGACCAGCACCACCGACTGCAACCGCAGTGAAGCGCTGGCCAGTGGACGTGCGGTGAAGCGTAGTTACGATGCTGCCAACCGCCTGTCGACCCTGATCTTCCCGGATGGGCGCGGAAATCAGAACTGGTCCTACGCGCCTGATGGTCTGCCTGCCGAGATCAGTACGCAGAACGACCCGGCCCGGCCGATGGTCGTCAACCGCTACCAGTACAACCGCCGCCGCCTGCTCAGCGGCGAAACCCTGCAGCATCCGGATCTGGGAAGCCTGAGCCTGGCCTATGGCTACGATGCCAACGGCACACTGGCCAGCAATACCTATCCGGGGGGACGTGTCGTCAGCTATGCGCCGGATGCACTGGGTCGGGCGACGACGGTCGGCGGCTATGCAAAGGAGGCCAGTTACTTTGCCAATGGCGCGTTGGCCCGCTTTGTCTATGGCAACGGGATCGTGCACACGTTGACCCAGAATGCCCGCGGGCTGCCCGACCGCAGCCGCGATGCCACTGCAGCGGCCGCAGTGCTGGATGACAGCTACGACTACGATGCTGGCGGCAACGTGATGGCCATTTCCGATGGCCTGCCCGGGGCGCCCGGTAACCGGGACATGACCTATGACGGCCTGGACCGGTTGCGGACGGTCACTGCACCGGGCTTCGGCAACGCATTGTATGAGTATGACGCGCTGGACAACCTGCGCCGTGCCAAGGTCGGCAGCCGCGATCGTACGCACTATTTCGATCCGACCAATCGGCTGGTCAACGTGATCGAAACCGGAACCGGGGCAACCGTGACCGGTCTTGGCTATGACGTGCAGGGCAATCTATCGGTGCGCAATGGTCAAGCTTTCGCGTTTGATTACGGCAACCGACTGCGTGCGGCGGGTACAGCAGAGAGTTACGAGTACGACGCCCACGGGCGCCGGGTGAAGGCCAGCGCCAGTGGCAAGGGGGCGATCTATTCGTTCTACGACAACGGCGGTGTGCTGCGATTCCAGCGCAACGAACGTACCGGCAAACAGACCGACTATCTCTACCTGTCAGGCAGCCTGGTGTCCCAGGTGCATGGCGAAGCCGCACCCAGCGTTCCCGCGCTGAGTGCGCCGGGCTACATCACCCAGGGCAGCGTGAACCTGACCTGGAGCCTGGCCGGTGGTGCCAACCGCTATGAGCTGCAGCGCGCCCTTGCGGGCACCTGGAGCACGGTCTTTGATGGCGCGGCGCAATCGTTCACCAGCACCGGCCTGGTCACGGGAACCTATCAGTTCCGGGTGCGCGGCTGCCGGGCGGTGTGCGGCGGATGGAGCAATGTCGCATCAGTGGCCGTGGCACTGGCGCCATCCACCGTACCGACCTTGAACCTGCCTGCCACGGCCTTCAATGGCAGCTACAGCGTGGGGTGGTCTGCGGCTTCCGGTGCCGAGCGCTATGAGCTGGAGGAAAGCGCCAATGGTGGCGCTTGGGCCCAGGTGCACAACGCCATTGGTCAGTCCAAGGCTTTCAGTGGCAAGGCAGCGGGAAGCTACAACTACCGGGTTCGCGCATGTAACCCGGTGGGGTGCACGGGATACAGCGCCACGGCTGCGGTGACGGTGGTGTATCCGCCTGCCACTGCGCCAGGTCTTTCTGCGCCGGCACGCGCTGCGCCGGGCAGTATCGGCATCGGCTGGAACGGGGTGGCTGGTGCCACGCGCTACACCCTGCAGGAAAGCAGCAATGGTGGTGGATGGGTCACGCTGTTCGACGGCAACGCGGGTTCCTATGCCACCGCTGCGCGCGGGGTCGGCAGCTATGGCTATCGGGTTGCCGCCTGCAATGGCGCAGGCTGCGGACCGTGGTCGGCCACGTCGACGGTAGCGGTGATCGGACCGCCGACGATCGAGCCGGTGATCAGCGCGCCGGGCCTGGTGAACGTGCCGCAGTACAA